>NZ_QPFC01000376.1:0-14679 GCF_003427465.1 Nocardiopsis sp. TNDT3
CGGGATTTGAACCCACGACCTCTTCGTCCCGAACTCGAATCAGTGGGGGAGCTTCCTGGGGGAACCGCTTGTGAGCTGCCTAGAGGGCATCGACAGGGTTCGCCTCGGTCCGCATGCGTACGTCTCCCGTGGCCCCCCATATGGCCCCCTCAGGCAGCCCCTGAGCGGGTAGTTCACCGCCACGATGGATCACCTTGGGCCGGTGGAGTTCGCGCGGTGGAAGTGATCTCAGGAGGTCGGTTCTCGGGCCCGCGCGCACGAATTCTCGAGAACCACGCTCCCTGGTACCGGCACGTCGGAGTGGTCTCCCCTGGCCCGTGTCGGAGGGCTTGCCTAGGCTCGGTCTCGTGGACGAGACCTTGATCGAGATCCTTGACCTTCAGAAGCAGTGGAGCGCGAAGAACACCGAGGCCATGAAGAGTCGCGGGGTTCTGGTCCGCAACACACTTCCGAATCAACTCCGGCAGCACACGGCGGTCTTGGCAGCAGCCCTGGGTGTGCCCGAGCTCGAGGTAGGGGTGGAAGGACGTGACGGGACGGGGCTCAAGACGGAGGTTCCCTGGACCCGGGTCTACCTCCCACAGCGTTCCTCCAGTGCGACGAACGGTTGGTACCTGGTCTACCTCTTCAGCGCGCAGGGGGAGCGGGTCTACCTCTCTCTGATCCAGGGCACCAGCCGATGGACGGGGGCCGACTTCGCACCGCGAAGCCCCGAGGAACTCGCCAAACGGGTGGCGTGGGCACGGCCTCTGCTTAAGGAGATGCTCTCCGGACGCGACGACCTCGTCGAGGACATCGACCTCCAGGCCACGAAGTCGAAGGTGGCACGCGGATACGCGGCCGGCAGCGTGATCGCGATCGAGTACGACCGCCACGCCATGCCCCACGAGACCATCCTGGTCGAGGACCTGCTGTTCATGGCCCGCCTGCTCCGCGCGGTCCACCAGGGGGAGGACACCGCCCCTCACGTTCCGGGAGACGCGCCCCCTGAGGTGCTGGACGCCACCGACGCCGCGGCCAAGACGGCCGGCCGGCGCACGAAGGCTGCCAAGGGTCAGGGGTTTCGACTGAGCGCACCCGATCGACGCGCGCTGGAGCTGCACAGCGTCGGTATGGCCACCGCGTACTTCGAGGCCCAGGGGTGGTCGGTCAAGGACGTCGGGGCCACGGAGTCCTACGACCTGCTGTTGAAGCGGGGGGACGAACGCCTGCACGTGGAGGTGAAGGGGACCACCTCCGAGGGCACCCAGGTGATCCTCACGCGTGCCGAGGTCGATAAGCAGCGCGAGCTCGCGCCCGAGAACGCCCTGGTGGTCGTCCACTCGATCCAACTGGATCGGAGCGTGTCACCGCCCACGGCGAGCGGCGGTGTACTGCACTGCACTTCGCCTTGGGAGATCGAAGAGGAGGACCTCACGGTCGTCTCCTACATCTACCGATCCGGGGTTGGGCAGGTCCTCTAAGCAGCCCTCTGCGCCAACACGCTTTCCAATCCCGCGTAGGGCCGTTCGCGGTCGGTCGGCACCGTGCTGACCGGGGGAGGCGGCTCACGAGTGGACCGCTGCGAATGGTCACGAACGGTTGTGAATGAGACTGGAACTGAAACTACGAGACGGCTCTCAGAGCGCCTGTGAGCAGCGATCGCGTGGCCACGATAGATCACGCGCGGGTGCTTGGGTTCGGCCAGCAGGAGCCATCTCAGGAGACTGGTTTCTGGACTTGCACATGCAACCTGTTGACGCCCCCTCTGGGGAGCCCTTCGCCACCCACCGCAGAACCTGCACAACCCACAGAACCCCTGTTCTGGCTGGTCAACCTCCTGGAAGCCAGAACCGCACTACCTCACAGAACCTCTGCAGAACCGCAGAACCTCCGCCCAAGGGGTTCTGCGGAGGTTTCGCGGCGTTCTGCGGTTCCGTGATCCAGGGCATTGACCTGTGCTGACGTCAGTTCTGTGAATTCTGTAGGTTCTGCGGTGCTCCCAGGCATGGGAGTTTAGACCGCCATGCCTTGCCCTACCCTCCGCCGAGTGCCTTGGGGCCCCACTCTGCTGCTAGCTCACCTGACTTGATCATGAAGGCTGATCCGAAAGTAGAGAGCAACCAACCCATGAGGCGACCTCCTGCTTTTTCCCCTTTTTCTGCTACCTCGGCTTCCCCCTGATCTTGTGCCTTTTTTGTCTGAACGACAATCTCGGTTGTGAGTGCTGTAATGTTCATGCGAACTTGAGCTGACCCGAAAATGTCAACCTCGTCAAGATAGCGGCGGGCTTCTGCTATCAGCGTGAACAAATAGAATCTATCGCTTTTGTCTAGGTTCGGGATTTTTGTGATGAATTCATATGAATCATGCAGAGACTCCCTTAGTTCCTGAATTGTGGGTTCATCCAGTTTAATTGAGAGGCCCGAGAAATTTAGGAGCAAGCCCAAGTTCTTCAGTGCTCTGATGCAGTGTGCTGGAGCAGCCTGACGAGGTCTCTGTTCTGATCCGGTCCATGAGGGATCGAGTCCAAAGATGGATCGGTAGAGAGGGACTAGATCTTCTCTGAAGTGGGAGGCGTCTTCTCCCATCTCGATCAACGCGTCAATCGACTGATCGACCTCCCGAAGTAGCGCTACAGCGTCAGCTTGGCGCTGCCAGTAGGAGAGGTGAGACGGGCTGTCACCGTCGGCTCGTACCTTGTGTGCTGCGGATCCCTGGGGGATCTCCCATGACTCCAGAAGCTTGGCCAGGGCAGTTGCTGGATTCGACATGAGTGCATCCTAGTGCATTCGGGTGGCAGTAAGGCGCATTTCGCGCAAACTTGTTTAAACTGTAGTTTCTCTACGTGCTTGTGGGCTTCGCTGCCATCCCCTGTCCGGTGAAGATTCAGATGATCCTGTTCGTCGAAATCTTGGTATTTGTACTATGCTTAGGGCTTGTGTAACATTTTTAATTCCTCAGTTAATCTTGTTTTGGGGCATTTTTATTAGTGATGTCCCATTGTGGGATCGGACCTGTGGATCGCCGTTCGATAAAGCGTCTGCGATGCGAACTCCCCGGGCCTCGGGGCAGCGCTTGATAGCTTCATCGGGCTCTAGCCATGTGCTCACGGTCGATTCGTCGCTGGCGCGCAGTTCGCCGCCTATGGGCTCGCATAGGAAGGCTAGGGAGACCACGGCGAGGTTCATGTTTTTGTAGACCCCGGTCAAGCGTATCGGCTTGGCTTCGATTCCGGTCTCTTCTCTGACTTCCCGTACGACGCATTGCTCCGGCGTTTCGTCCAGCTCCAGGACACCGCCCGGGGGAACCCAACGGCCGTCGTCGGTCCGTTTGATCACGAGAACCTTGCCGTCGTCAGGCCGGATCACCACACCAGTCACGCTGACGCTGTGGCGGGGCGTTGCCTCGGTCATGACCTCACGTCCTGTTCCCATGCGTAGGTGAGCTTCCATTGGAGAGCCGCCAGGATGTTCAGGCAGGTTTCTACGGGGCGGTCGTCCTTGTCGAAGGCGGTTCGGAGAATGGCAAAAACCGGCTGTCCAGACGTGATGTTCAGGAAGTCCGCCTCATCCTCATTGGCGCCGCGGACTTCGATGTCCTCGGTGAACCGCACCGGGCCAAATCCTCGCTTCGCGATACGGGCGTACATGCCGCTGGGCCCGGTGTCCGGCATGGCGATGTCGACGCTGCCGGCCACACTCATCGGGATGTAGGAAGCCGCGATCTGTACCGGCTTGTCCTCCGCGTACATGTGGCGCTTGCGTAGCAGCGCCTGCTCGGATTCATCCAGTCGGAGCACTTGGGCGATGTCGGCGGGCGCCTCGACGGCATCGCACACGACCAGCTCCGTGCGCGAGGTGCGCCCGGCCTTGGTCAGCTCTTCCGCGAAGCTGCTGCCGGTGGGGCGGGTCCTGTAGTCCCTGTCGATGCGCCGAACCCTCTTGACTGTGGGCACTTCCAGGACGACGGAGCCCTTGCCGTGTTCCGTGCGGATCAACCCTTCGGCTCGGAGCATGGCCATGGCCCGGCTGATCGAACTCTGGTTCAGGTCGTACTCGCGCGCTAGCTCCGGCTGGCTGGGGAGCGTCGACCCCGCCGCGTAGTCACCGCGCTTGATGGCATCGCGCAGCAGCTCCGCCACCTGCTTGTACCGGGCCTTCGGTGCTTCGAGGCTGCTCATTGGGCCTCCGTCTTCTGACATAAGTGCGGTCTCCCCACCGTAGCCGTTCGGACTCCTCCACCTCAGGCTGAGCTAACCTCGAAGCAACTTATTGCATATGTCTTGACTCTTATGACATAAGTGCGTACCGTCGAAGACATAGCAGCCCGGAGCCCTACTTCATAGCCGCCAGCAGGGACCGGGCTTCCCTTCCCACCAGGAGGTTCTGTGAGCCCCGACCCGAAGACCCTGTCCACGGCGCGACTCCGCGCCGCGATGGCCGAACACCACCTCCCCTGCGCCACGCAGCCGGAGCTGTTCTTCGAGCCCGACACCTCCGACCTGTTCGGCGAGAAGCCCGCAGCCCGCACGCTGCGGGAGCGCTCCGCCAAGGTCCTGTGCCTCACCTGCCCCGTCCGGGAGCTGTGCCTGGAGCTGGCTCTCCGGGACCTGCCGTCCGCCGGGGTCTGGGGCGGCCTCACCCACGACGAGATCAGCACGTACTCGCGAGAGGTCGCCTGACATGGCTACCCGGACCACGCCCTTCCTGACCGTCCCGGACAGGTCGGAGGTGACCCCGTGACCGAGCAGACGATCGCCGCCGCCCTGGCGGGAGCCGTTGCCGCCACCCTGGTCGGCTTCGCCCTGCTGAAGATCACCGAAGTCGTCCGCAAGGTGCGCCGCACCTTCCGCCGCTGGGGCCGCACCCGCCTGATCCTCGCCCAGACCACCCGACGGAGGAGGCACTGATGGCCGTCCTGATCTCCCTGTTCGCCCTGCTGACGGTCGCCGCCCTCACCTGGCGTCTGACCGGTGGCCTGCTCTGGCCCAACGCCCGCGCCGACCGCGACACCATCCGTCGCCTGTCCAAGCTGGGAGACGACCGATGACCCTCCGGAAGAAGCGCAACGCTCCCGAGCCGACCGACGTGGTGGCCGCCCTGCGCAAGCAGGTGCAGGACGCCAAGGCCCTCCAGTCCGTCCCCGACCAGGACCTGTTGTCCGACCCCCGGCTGAATCCCGCCACCCGGGGCCAGGCCGACACCCTGTCCGCCGAACGGCTGAAGACCCGCCTGGAGCTGGAGCACCGCCGGGTGCTGCGCTCCGAGCGCGAGACCGACCGCCGCGCCGAAGAGGCCATCCGTGCCGCTCAGGCCGTGGACGCCGCCCGAGCGGCCACCGATCCGGCCTACACGGTCCTGGACCTGACCCGCTCACGTCGGCACTTTGCCCACCTGTCCCTCGCGGCCTCGATCGTCCTCTCGATCGGGTCCGCGATGGGGCTGGAGGCGGCCGTCCACACCCACCAGCCTGAGGCCCCGACCGGCATCGGTTACCTCGCAGAGGTCGCTCTGACTGGTATGTCGACGGCCGCGGTCATCTGGGCGGGCAAGCTCGCCTTCGCCGGGGCGCTCCCCAAGGGGCGTGTGCGCACGGCCCTGGTCGCGCTCGTCGTGATCCCGCTGCTGGTGAGCATCATCGGTTCCACGATCGGTTCCGGCCCCGTGGGCGCCGTCGCCTCGCTGGGATCGGCCGCGTTCAGCCTGTTCGCCTACCTGATCACGGTCACCTCCGCCGACGCGATCACCGCGGTGATGGCTCGCATCACCGGTGCCACGGCTCCGCACCACGCGGAGAGCGGGCAGAACAACGAGGCGATCCCCGCACCGCCGCGCCACAACCCCGGTGACGGCCTGGCGGTGGTGGTGGGTGAGGCCATCGCCGAGGAGGCCGCGGACTACCTCCGCGACCACCACCGCTCACACGGCGGCCCGTCCGAGCGCTCGCACAAGGGGGACCGCTCACACGGAGACTCCCCGGAGCGCTCACACGGGCAACAGGACCCCGTCACCGTGCCGCCCGCTCCGGAGTCGGAGCAGGCCACACCGTCTGAGCGCCCGTGTGAGCGCGACCGCTCACACGAGGACGACGAGTCCGCTGAGCGGGTGCTGACCGCTCAGGAGCGCCGTCGTCTGGAAGGGGAGCGCAACCGCCGCCGCGTCGCCGACCACCTGTACCGGAATCCCGACGCTCACACGGCCGAGATCGCCGAAGCGCTCGGGCTGGGTGAGTCCACCGTGCGCCGTATCCGCCGAGAGATCGAGTCCGGAGGCGACGCCTCGTGAGTGCCCGACCGGACTGGCGCACGTGCCTGAGGGCGGCTCTCGCCTTCGCCGATCACCTGCTCGCCCACCTGGACACGCTGGTCTCCGCCTGCCTGGACACCCGCCCTGTCCGCCTCTGGGGAGCCGACCTCGCGGCGTGGCTCGGAAGCACCTGGCGCGCCCACCTCGCGGCGGCGCACACCCGACGCCACGGCCCCGGCAGGGGTGTGATCGCCGTCGTCATCAACCGCCCGAACACCGCTGAGAGGAGCGCCCGTGAGCGCTGAGTCCGTCTACGCCAAGCAGATCATCTCCGACCTGGAAGCGATCGAGTTCGAGACCGGTTCCGACATCCGCCGCTACACCGAGACCGTCCGCAAGCTCTCCCGGGCTCTGGCCATGGAGCTGGAGTACTCCGCCCAGGAGCTGGAGGCCGCTCTCAAGGACCTGCCGCCCGGTGACGGCGAGAGCCACCTCGCGATGCGCCGCAAGGCCCGCAGCGTCGCCCGGCACCTGCGCCGCTCCGCCGAGGCACAGCGCATGGTCGGCATCGAGGCGGTTCGCACGTGGGGCTCGATGATCAAGCACTTCGAGCACCTCATCAAGCCGAAGAAGAAGCGCCGGGTCATCGACCTGGGTTCCTGACCGACGAACCACACCCGGGGGCCGCGCACAGCGGCCCCCGGCCACCACGGAAGGAATGAACGACATGTCCCGTGAGGAACTGGTGGTCCGCCGCGACGGACACGAGGTCGCCGTTCGGCGCGGCTCCGGAGCGATGGCCTACGTCCGACCCTGGCTGACCACCTCCCTGATGGTCCCCGCCGGGTGGGCCGCCCACCTGATGTGGGGCGACGCCGGAGGATGGACACTGGCCGCCGCGACCGGCGTCACCACCGCCGGAGCGACCGTCACCTACTTCGCCCACCGCCTGACCAGCGCCCGCACCTGGTACGCACACCTGATCTCCACCGCCTCGACCGGCACGTGCACTCTCTGGCTGGCCGCCGCCACCGTCGCCGGCACCGGGCGTCCGATGCTCGATCTGCTCGTGCTCGCCGGAGGCACCCTTGCCGCGGCCTCCAACGTGCACACCTGGTCGGCCGGGCAGGGCAACGCCGCCTCTGAAGCCCCGTCCGCTCTGCCCTCCTGGGAGGACATCGCCGCGCGGCTGGGGATCAAGGGCGTGAGCATGCGCGTCACCAAGCAGACCGAGGTACAGACCAAGGGTCGGCTCACCATGGCTCCCGGCAGGACCGTGGACGACCTCCAGGACCGCCGCAAGGAGCTGGCTTCCGCCTACGGCGTCGCTCCCGGCGCGATCACCATCGCCGAAGACCCCGCGCACGCCGGACGCGGCGAGATCACCATCGTCACCAAGGACCTGCTCGGGCAGCTCGTGCCCTGGCCCGGCCTGGACGCGGCCACGGTGGGCGTCTCCATCGCCGACGCGCCCTTGGAGCTGGGTGTCTACACCGATGGGGAGCCCTACCGGGACATGCTCCCCGGCAAGCACACCCTGACCGTGGGCATGTCCGGGGCGGGCAAGTCCGTCCACGGCAAGATCAAGCTCGTGCAGGTCGCCGCGCGCTCCGACACGTTCGTGTGCGCGATCGACTTGGCCAAGGGCAAGCAGACCCTCGGTCCGGTGCAGAACGCCATCGGATGGCCCGCCTACGACAAGCGCGCCTCCCGCGCCCTGCTGGACGCGCTCAAGCGGGCCGTGCGAGCCCGCGCCGACTACCTGGGGGAGCGCGGGCAGGCCCAGTGGACGCGCGGGTGCGGCCTGACCTTCCTGCACGTGCTGATCGAGGAGGCCGCGGAGGTCGCCGACTTCGACGAACTGGTGGAACTGCTGAGGGTCGCCCGCTCGGTGGGGATGCACATCGAGGTCAGCCTCCAGCGCGCCACCTACGGCAACCTCGACACGGACGCGCGCGCCAACCTGGGCGACGGCGTGTGCTTCGGGGTCCGCGACGACGCGGACGCCTCCTATGTGCTGCCCGACTACGTCATCGCGGCCGGAGCCGAACCCGCCCGCTGGCGCAAGGCCAAGCCCGGAGCGGCCTTCGCCGCAATCGAGTTCGCCGACTCCGACCGCCACGTGGTGCCGGTGAAGATGTTCGGCCCGCCCTCGACGGACCCCTCCGAGGAGAACACCGTGCTGACCCCCGCGGCCGACTCCCTGCCCGACCAGGACGCCAAGCTCGACCCCGTCACCAGGAAGGCTTTCGGCCGCGCCTACTCCGACTACAGGGCCGCCAGCGCTGGCAATGGTGAGCCCACCGCGCCCGTGGCGGCAACCGCTCCGGTGGCCACGCGGACGCCGGAGGAGGCCCCGTCTGAGCCGGAGGTGGAGCCGATCGTGCTGAACACTCCCGACGATGACCCCGATGTCACAGGTGACCTCGAAGAGGAGATTCACCCAGTGGAGGGTGAGGACTTCCCCTTGACGCCGCGCCGACGTTCCAAGGAATCCGCCGAGGAGGCCCGCGCCGCGCTCGACTCGATGTTCCAGACCTGGCTCGACCGCGGCCTGACCACCTTCCGCGCGCCGGACGTGGGGGAGGGATTGCGGGAGATCGGTGTCGACCGCAAGCGCGCGTGGGTTTACCGACAGCTCAACCGGCTGGAGGAGGAAGGCCGTATCCGCCACGAGGACGACGGCTCCTGGCGGATCGTCTCCGACGCTCTCGTGGCCGCCTGAGGACCGTCTCCACAGGGTGTCTCCACACCCGTCTCCACCCTGTCTCCACACGCTGGAGACGCTCCCTGAGCTGTAACACCACGCCGGGGCGTCTCCACCGTCCCCAGACGAGAAAAGCGGCTCCGGTGCATAGCCGCCAAGCAACCACCGGAGCCGCGCTCCCAAAGAAGCACTCCCAACGTCACCGCAAGGAGCACTGTCCATGATGCAGCACGCTCGGTCGGAGGTCACCCCGTGACCTACGCCCGCTTCCTCGACCCCGACGGCTCCCGCTACGGCCTGCCGACCTACCCATGGGGCAGTGCCTGGGTGCTCGCCGAAGACCTGGCCACCCGCAAGCAGTTGGCCGCCATGGGCATGCGTCCCGGCACCACCGACCCCGTCGCTCAGCTGATGTGGCGCTCCCGACGTGCCAAGGACGGGGTGCGCACCGCCGCCCTGTACCGGATCAGCGAGGCCAAGCCCAAGGACGAGTTCACCCCCGCCCGTGCCCGCGCTCTGGCCGCCGCGATGCGCGTCCGCCGTACCTGCCCGACCTGCCGCAAGGTGTTCGTCTACGTCATCCCCACCTCACTCGGACAGTGCCCGGCCTGCCACGAAGGCGGAACCCCCGAGGCGTGGGAGCTGGAGGCGGCAGCATGACCCCCACGAACGTCCTGCCCTACGCCCTTGCCGCCGCCAACCGCGGTTGGCACGTCTTCCCGCTGCGCACCCGCACCAAGCGGCCCGTGCGCACCTTCACCGACTGGGAGCGGCACGCCACCACCGACCCGTCCGTGATCCATGCCCACTGGGGAGCCCACCCCGCCCACAACGTCGCTATCGCGTGCGGACCCTCCGACCTGGTGGTGGTCGACCTCGACACCCCCAAGGACGGCGACACCCCGCCGCCGGAGTGGGAACGTCCCGGCATCACCAACGGCGCGGATGTCCTCGCCGCGCTCGCCGAGGAGCACGCGGAAGGCGACACCACGTTCCTGGACACGTTCACCGTGACCACCCGCCGGGGCGGCACCCACCTGTACTACGCGGCTCCGGAGAACGCCTCCTACCGCAACACGTCGGGCCGGTTGGGGTGGCTGATCGACACCCGCGCCACGGGCGGCTACGTGGTCGGCCCCGGATCGTACGTGGCCGACACCGACGGCCGCGGCCCCTACACCGTCACCAACCCCGCGGACGCAGCCCCGCTCCCCGGCTGGCTGGCGACCCTGCTGGAACCCGCACGCCGACGCCCGCTGACCTCCGGCCAGGTGCACAGCATGCTCGCCTCGCACCCCAGCGCCGCCACCTACGTCACCCGGGCGCTGCGCGGAGAGGTCGACCGGGTGCTCGCCGCCAAGAAGGGCAGCCGCAACCACACTCTGAACAAGGCCGCGTTCGCCGTGGGCACGCTGGTAGGTGCGGGAATGCTCCCCAAGCACCTGGCCGAAGACCAGCTCACCAACGCCGCACTCCAGATCGGTCTGGGAGCGGACGAAGCCGAGAACACCGTGCGCAGCGGCCTCCAAGCCGGAATCCGCCGCCCCCGGGGAGCCGCAGCGTGATGCCCGCCGACAGCCAGCAGGGCACCGGGCAAGAAGGGTGGGACGCTCCCACCCCGCTCGGTGCCCGCGGCACCCTTCCCGCCTTCCCCGCCGACTGCTTGCCCGACTGGGTAGCCGCCTTCGTCACGGCGGTCGCGGAGGAGACCCAGACGCCCGTGGACGCCGCCGGGTGCGTCGCCCTGGCCGCGCTGTCCACCGCCGCCGGAGGGCGCGCCATCGTGCAGGTGCGTGGCACCTACACCGAACCGGTCAACCTGTTCACGGTCGTGGCCCTGCCGCCCGCCTCACGCAAGTCTGCGGTGTTCCGCGCGATCACCTCCCCGATCCTCAAGGTCGAAGCGGAGCTGACCGAGCGGATCAAGCCGCAGATCGTCGAAGCGGAGCTGGCGCGCGAGGTGGCCGCCGGGGTCGCGGAGAAGGCCAAGGCCAAAGCCGTCTCCTCCAAGGGAGCCCCGGACGCGCTGGCCGACGCCAGCGACGCCGCTGCCGCGATCGAGGAGATCACGATCCCCGTCGTGCCCCAGCTCGTGGCCGACGACGTCACCCCCGAGCGGGCCGCGTCCATTCTGTGTGACCAGGGCGGCAGGCTCGCCGTGCTCTCCGCTGAGGGCGGGATCTTCCAGATCCTCGCGGGTCGCTACTCCGGAGCGCCGAACTTCGACCTGTTCCTCAAAGGTCACGCCGGGGACATGCTCCGCGTCGACCGGCGCGACCGTACCGAGCACGTGGAGACGGCCGTGCTGACCCTGGGTCTGGCCGTGCAGCCGGACGTGATCCGTGAGATCGCCACCGGCCCCGGGTTCCGCGGCAAGGGCCTGCTCGGCAGGTTCCTGTACGCCCTGCCCGAGTCCAACATCGGCACCCGCAACGTCGACCCCGCCCCGGTTCCCGCCGACGTGGCCGCCACCTACGAGGAACGCCTCATGCGCATGGTGGTGCACCTGTTCGACTGGACCGACCCCATCCGCCTCCAGCTCTCCCCGGAGGCCGACGAGCTCCGGCTCGACTACGCCCGCAAGCTGGAGCCGCGCCTGCACCCGCGCACCGGGGACCTGGGGCACATGTCCGACTGGGCGGGCAAGTCCGTGGGCGCGATCGTGCGCATCGCGGCCCTGCTGCACCTGGCCGACAACCCCGTGGACGGCTACCGGCTCCCCATCGGTGGCGACACCATGGCCGCCGCGATCCGGATCGGGGAGTACTTCACCCGCCACGCAGAAGCCGCCTTCGACCACATGGGCGCCGACCCCGAGACCGAGCGCGCCCGCCTGGTCCTGGACTGGCTCCGGCGCAAGCAGCCCGCCCGGTTCACCGTGCGCGAGGCGTTCTCTGGCCTGCCGCGCGGCACCTTCCCCAAGGTCGCTGACGTCCTGCCCTCCCTGGAACTGCTGGAGGGCTACGGCTGGATAGCGATGGAGCCCCCGCCCCCGCGGAACCCGAAGGGGGGACGCCCGCCCTCACCCGCCTACCAGGTTCACCCGCAGATCAGCGGTCCCGGCGCATAGCCGCCAAGCAACCACCGGGGCCGCACTCCCAGAAAGGAAGCACCGCTCATGACCGTTCAGGAACTCCCCAAGAGGCTGTTCACCCTCACCGAGGCCGCGCACGTGCTGTCGATGGGACGCACCCGCCTGTTCGCCGAGATCCGCGCCGGACGGCTGGCCACGGTCGGCACCGGCAAGAACCGCCGCGTGACCGCCGACGCTATCGACGCCTACATCGACCTACTCACGACAGAGGCCAACGCCGCCTGACATCCCTGTGGCCGCTTCCTGGTGGGAGCGGTCATCCCCTACCAGTACGTCAGACAGGAGCACAGGACAGCATGGGGAACTCGGAGCCCAAGGCGAAGAAGTCCAAGGGACAGGCCGGGCAGGGAACCGTCTACTGGGACGAGGCCAAGGGGTGTTTCCGCGGGGAGATCTCCCTCGGTTACACGCCTTCGGGAAAGCGCCGTCGCCCGAAGGTCTACGGCCGCACGAAGACGGAGGTTCGGGAGAAGCTCCGGGACCTGGTCAAGGAAGCCAAGTCCGGCGTGAAGCCGTCCGCCACCTACACGGTCGCCGACGCCGTAGACGACTTCCTCAAACGCGGTCTCAAGGGGCGCTCCCCAGCCACCGTGGACAAGTGCCGCAACCTGGCGAACAAGCACCTCATCCCGGAGCTGGGCAGGGCCAAGCTCAAGGACCTGACCGCCGACGACGTCGACGACTGGCTGGACTCCAAGGCCGAAGAGCTCGCGACCCGGTCACTCCGGGAGCTGCACGCCGTCCTGCGCAGGGCCATTCACTTCGCCCAACGCCGGGACAAGGTACTGCGCAACGTTGCCGAACTGGTCACCACCCCGGACGGGAAGGAAGGCCGTCCGAGCAAAGCACTCACGCTCTCGCAGGCCCGTGCCGTACTCGCAGCGGCGGAGGGCACTCGGCTGTTCGCCTACGTGGTGTTGTCGCTCATGGTCGGTATCCGTACGGAGGAAGCCCGCGCGCTCCGCTGGGAGCACGTCCACCTGTCCCCACCCGGTGGTGTCCCTCCCCATGTGGAGGTCTGGCGCTCGGTACGCGAGCACGGAGACACCAAGACGAGGAAGAGCCGCCGCACGCTGGCCCTGCCCGTGCCGGTGGTGAACGCTCTCAGGGCTCACCAGGTCGCGCAGGAGGACGATCGGAAGGTCGTGGGGGAGGCGTGGCAGGACAACCGCCTCGTGTTCGCCACGACGGTCGGGACGGAGTTGGACGCGGCCAACGTCCGTCGCGGCTTCCGAGCGATCGTGAAGGCGTCAGGCATCGGAGGGAGTTGGACACCGCGCGAGCTACGCCACAGCTTCGTCTCGCTGATGTCGGAGAAGGGTGTACCTGTCGAGGAGATCGCGCGCCTGGTGGGCCATAGCAGCACTGCCACGACGGAGATGGTCTACCGAAAGGAACTTCGGCCGGTTATCACCAAGGGCGCTGAGGTGATGGATCATCTCTTCGACTAGACACTTGTGAGTGACGTGAGTCACATTTTAAGTAGTCCTGATGAATGATGTTCCAGGAAGGGCGGAAAATATGCGCAGGTCATCGCATGGAATGCATGATAACTGGTTAGAGTCAAACCTGTCGTGACCTGGGCTTTCGGTACTACATAAACCTAGGCTGCTCTCCAGGGGCGCTATTTTTAGACACGGAAGCTTCGCTCCTCTCCTTGCTGGGTGACCGGCGGGTGCTAGCGCCGACGGTCATAGGAGACCGCTGCACAGTGCAGTCGGCGTGGAAGGAGAGGCATGGAGCCGACACGCAGGTACCGCAACTGGGGAAGCCCGGAGTTTTGGCGCTTCCTTGAGGTCCTGTTCCGTTTCTTGGCGGAGATCGTCAAGAACACCTAGGTCGACCTCTCCCTAGCGGAGAGGCCGACCTTGTAGTGAGGAGAGTTCCGGTGTTGCTTCGCGGGCGGCGCCGGGCTCTCCTCTTTTCTTCCGCGAAGGAACTTGATCAGTGCTGATCAAGGCTCACGCTTCGATACATGTATAGCATGTATCGAAGTGCGCCAGTCCAGAGGAGAACTGCCTTGTCGATATAGCTCACTGCGTCTGGGATGACGCCGCGTTCTCTGCCGATCGTGCAGCAGTTGAGTTGAGGCGGCCAAGGGCCTCGGCGCGTTAAGAGCCAGTCCGGCGTCGGCGTGAGACTTGGCGGGGTCGTGCAACTAGGGCCGTTGGTGCGCTGAAGCAGCGTCCCGAGGCTGTGGCCCCCCATTTGGCCCCCAACACGACGAAGGCCGGTCCCGTAGGACCGGCCTTCGTGCTGGTCGGGGTGGGCCCTGCCCCACCTCCGGAACGGGGCACACCCGTAGTGCTCCGCCGCGGTCCGCGGCCGTAGGTTCGGGCGAGCCCGGATCACCGACGACCCGGCCGGAGACGAGGAGACCCGAGTGACCGCGTCCGACCCCTCTGCCCGACACCGTCCGCGCGGACCGCGACGGTGGGCGATCACGGCACTGACCGCCGTCCTCGTCACCGTCGGCGCGGCCGCCCTCGCTCCGCGCCCCTACGAGCTCGGCGCGGAATCCGACGGGGACACGGAGCTGGTCGAGCGCGTGCGCGGGGGGATCGCCGACACCACGGGGTACCACGGCCTGTCGGTCGCGCTGGTGGAGACGGACGGGGACGGGGGGCTCCGCGTGCGCACGGCGGGGCGAT
>NZ_QPFC01000377.1:0-7584 GCF_003427465.1 Nocardiopsis sp. TNDT3
CCCCCCCGACGATGCCGTAGCCGCCGAGCATGCGGGTCTCGGTGTCGTACATGTGCATCGAGCCGCCCCAGCCCTTGGACACGCCGTCGACGCGCCCGTAGAGCTCGGCCATGACCCGCTTGGGGTCCATGCCCTTGCCGATCGCGTACCCGTGGTCACGGTAGTTCGTGAACAGGTAGTCGCGCTCCTGGAGGGCGGTCATCAGGCCGACGACCGTGGCCTCCTCGCCGAGGTTGAGGTGACAGTAGCCGCCGATCCTGGCCTGGGTGTAGGCCTGGGCCGTGCGCTCCTCGAACCGCCGGATGAACAGCATCTGGCGGTAGTAGTCGAGCAGGGTGTCGGGCTTCTCGTCAGCGAGGCCGGGGGAGGTGTCCTTGCGGGTGGTGCGCCGCCGGGTCCCTGAGGACCTGGCGGGGCGGCCCTTCGGCTTGGCCGTGTCAGCCATGGTGTGCCTTTCTACGTACGAGAAGGCCTGGGGCCCCGGGTCTGTGGACCGGGGTGCCAGGCCCGCCGTGGCCGCGCTGTCGGGTGCGACCGTGGCGTGCGCAGCCACCCGGCTCATGCGGTGGCGGCGCTCTGTGGCTGTTGCGGGGCGCGTCCCGGGGGAGGTGGCTCGTCCTCCCCCGGACACGAAGCGCTGGTGGGGTCTCGTGTGCAGTTGTCCGCAGAACCCCTGCCGCATTGCTTCCCGGTCTGCACCGGCGTATGCGTCCGTGGCCCGGCGCGGCGGTGCCGGTCGCACGGGTTCGTCCACCGGCCGGATGAACGACTCCGCTTGCCCGGGAGGGGTCCGCTCGTGTGTGATGTGTGTCGCGCACACTCTACGGTCTGATCGATGATCGATCAATACAACTCTATGCCAGAAGGTCCGGTTTCGGTGCGACGGGGCAGGTCACCGCGCTCCCACGGGCCGGTGGCGTCGGGCGGCGGAGGGGCCAGGGGTCAGCGGGCGCTCTCGTGGGACTTCAGCGCCGCCTCCACGTAGTTGAGCACGTGGTCGCTGAGCATCTGCCCCACCGAGGGGTCGCCCTCGATGAAGGCGCGCGTGATCTGGGCGTGGTCGGCGGCCTTGGCGTGCAGCTCCATGTTCAGCCAGCGCACCGACAGCGCGGTCCACACCTCCACGCCCAGTGACTCCCAGGTGTGCAGCAGCACGCTGTTGTGGGCGGCGCGCACGACCTCGCGGTGGAACTCCACGCTGTGCCGGATCTGCTCGGACACGTCGCCCTGGGCGGTCGCCCGCTGGAGCGCCTCCACCTCCCGCTCCAGGGGGGAGGGGTCCTCGGCCAGTCGGGGCGCGGCCAACTGCGCCGCGACCAGCTCCAGTCCGGCGCGCACGGGGTAGATCTCCGCCATGTCCTGGACCCCGAAGGCCCGCACCCGGGCGCCCTTGTTGGGGACGGTCTCGATCAGGCGCAGGGTCTCCAGCTCGCGCAGCGCCTCGCGCACCGGGGCCTGGCTCACCCTCAGCTCCGTCGCGACGCGGCGTTCCACGATCCGCTCTCCGGGCTGCCAGCGACCGGACAGCAGGCCCTCGACCAGTACCTGCCGGATCTGCTCCCTGAGCGGCTCGCGAGCCAGCTTGGAGGGATCATCCGGCAGCTGGGGCAGGTCGACCATCCAGAGCCCTTCCGTTCCACGTCCAGCACACGGCCCGTGCGCGGACCGGCTCACTCAGCGTCGTACAAACTCCTTGAAGAGTGCCACACACCCGCGGGTCAACCGGACAGCAGGCCTCGAACCGCTAACGGAAGGCTCACGAACAGGTCGCATGGCGGTGAACCGCCAACGTCCAGTGTCGGGGCTTGGGGCAAAGTCCGAGGTGGCGGCGAACGTACGTGGGCCACCACACCACCGACAGGGGGAACTGTCCGGGTAGGCTCATCTGTCGGCAATATTCACACAAAGCTGTACGGAGCGTGACGCACGTAACGACGAGGAGTTCGATGAGGCGCCCCGACCCGCGCCGCCTTCACCCGCGCTCAAGCGGTCCGCGCCGACTGGTTCGGGCCGAGCACCAGGCGCACCGTAGACGCCACTGTCGACACCCCTTGTTCCTCGGACGCCGATCCTGCCCAGAGGCCGGTCACGACGTAGTGAACCAGTCCGAAGGACCGGCCGTCGAACGGAGTGGGCGGAGAGTAGTGAACTCTCCGTCATGTCCACCCCGAGTCGGCGCTGAGGACGTCAGATCAGTTCCAGTAACCACGGCTAGCCCGTCCCCCACGCTTCACAAGTGCCACAGGCAAGCCCACGACGTGTGAGACAGCACTGAGCACATGACGCACTCTTCGAGGACACGACGACATCCACGGGCGAGGCAGTTGACCGAGCCACACGACAGGCAAGAGCGGGCGACACCGCTCCCGGGACCCTACAGCGGGCCGATCCCCATGGTGCGTACCACCGTGTACGACCCTGGGCGGCCCGTCGTGCGCCCGGTCCGCTGGCCCAGTGTGAGCGAGATCGCGTGGGGTATCGCGTCGGACCGCGTCGCCATCATGCTCGCCGTGGCCCTGCTCGTCATGACGATGCTGGCCGCGGGACCGCTGCACCCGGTCGACAACTTCCTGAACGAGCTGCCCCGGCCCTACTGGGACACGCTCCGCGAACCCATGATCCTGTGGCCGGACACCGTCGCCTCCCGTGCGGTCGCGCTGCCGGTCCTGGGCGTCACCGCGCTCCAGCTGGCCTACTGGCATCGCAGCTGGCGTCCGATCGTGCTGGGCGCGGTCGGCGTCGTGGGGATGATGTCCCTGGTGTCGGTGATGAAGCTGGCCATCAACCGGGGACACGCCAAGAACTTCAACCCCGACTTCTTCATGGGGCCGGGCAACGTGGCCTTCCCGTCCGGGCACGGGGCGAACGCGATCCTCATCTACGGCCTGGTGCTCTTCCTGATCATCCGGTTCGGGGCGGCCCGGCCGCACATCATCCGGCGCCTGGCGTACTGCATCGTCGGCATCGCCCTGCTCCAGTCCATCGTCTCGATCTACCTGCACTTCCACTGGTTCACGGATCTGATGGCGGGGATGGTCGCGGGCGGTTTCGCACTGAGGGTGACCATCCGGCTGGACCGGATGATCCCGTCCGGGCGCACCACGCAGTGGTGGCCCTGGTACGGCGAGGGGGACGGCGCGCTTCCCGCGAGGGACTGAGCCGCTCTCCCGCCCGTGGCACCGCGCCCGTCGGACCCGGTCCGGCGGGCGCCGCGCTTGTCCGCGGTCCCGACGCCCGTCCGGGACGGGGCCGGGTGCGCCGACGTGTCGACGCCTCCGCGTACGTGCTGGTGGGGGCGCTGGCGGGTCCGTGGAACCGACGTGGGGAAGCCGGAAGGGCTCCCCGCGGTCAGGCTCCGGCCTCCACCAGTTCCCGCATGCGGGCCAGACGTTGCAGGAACATCCGGTCCATCACAAACCTTAGTACGGTTCTGTCCACAATGGGACCGAAGAGGCTGGCGAATTCCACCCGGTCCGTGTAGGCGGTCCCGGCCCCCTCGGGCGCCGTCGTGTGCGTGTGCCGGAAGTACCGGAACATACCGCGCAGCTGGAGGTCGGTGAAGTGGTCGCCCTCCTCGAAGGAGTCGATGACGCCGACCCAGCGTACGGGGAGGAGCCCGGCCAGGCGCCAGCGCATCACCATCGTCTCGCCCTCGGCGAAGCCCGCCTCGGGCCAGCGCAGGACGCGTACCCCGCCGGGCATGGAGTCCTCCAGGCCCGACCGGCTCGTGCAGAACGCGAAGACCCGGTCGGGCGGCGCGTCGAAGTGGGCCGTGTAGACCGCGGTGCTCGTGGTCCGGGGGCGTTCGGTGGTGTTCGGTCCGCTCAGGAGCCCGCGTTCGTCGATCCCGTGTCCGGCCATGGTGTCCCTCCAGGTCCACTCGGCATCGGCCTACCCCGGCGCCCCGGCAGGGAACCCGGGCGGTGTCGTGCGGGGCGGCGCTGTCCGCGGGGTGCTGTGGGGGCGCCGTGTCGGGTGGCGCCGTGCTGGACATCCGGGCTCGGGGTCGGGCGCGGACTGTCCCGTTCCCTCCGGCGGGGCGGCGGCCGTGGCGGGAGATGCCGGTTCCGGAACGGGGAATGAACCGTCATCCCTTGTAGGAATACCCCTTGGGGGTATATTGCTTGTAGTGACACGCCGACGGGGTGGACATCCGTCCCTTAGATACCCCCAAGGGGTATGTTGCGAGAGTGAGGGGGAGAACGACATGACCGCAGGTGGACAGGGACCGCACGGCCACGGAGGAGACCGGGGCCGGGGGCGGGACGAGAGCTCCGAGGAGCGTGCCGGGTACACGGACCCCTCAGCTCATGAGACACACGAGGGGCATGAGGGGCACGCCAGTCACGGCACGCACACGGCTCACGCCGGTGCTCCGGGGCATGGTGAGCGCTCCAGCCACGGGGATCGCCAAGGTCCCAGCAGCGCCGATGAGCACGCCGGTGACGGGGACGCCCCCGGACACGGTGAGCACGCCGGTCACGGTGGCCACAGCGGTCATGGGGGTCACGGTGGCCATGGGGACCACGCCGCGATGTTCCGGACCCGCTTCTGGTGGAGCCTGCTGCTCAGCGTTCCCGTGGTCCTCACCAGCCACATGGTCTCCGGCTGGCTCGGCTACCAGGTCCCCTCCGCGCTGACCTGGGTGCCGCCGGTCCTCGGCACGGTCGTCTACCTCTACGGCGGCTGGCCCTTCCTCTCCGGTGTCGTCGGCGAGCTCCGCGAGCGCAGGCCCGGCATGATGACCCTGGTCGCCATGGCGATCACCGTCGCCTTCGGCTCCAGCGTGCTCGCCACGTTCGGCGTGGTGGGCATGGAACTCGACTTCTGGTGGGAACTGGTCCTGCTGGTCGTGGTCATGCTCCTCGGCCACTGGCTGGAGATGCGCGCCCTCGGCCAGGCGTCCGGTGCCCTGGAGGCCCTGGCCGCGCTCCTGCCCGACCGCGCCGAGAGGGTCGGCGCCGACGGCGGGGTCGAGGAGGTGGGCCTCGCCGACCTGCGCACCGGCGACACCGTTCTGGTGCGCTCCGGCGGGCGCGTCCCGGCCGACGGCACCGTGGTCGAGGGCGGCGCCGCCATGGACGAGTCGATGATCACCGGTGAGTCCCGCGCGGTCACCCGTTCCGAGGGCGACCGTGTCGTCGCCGGGACCGTCGCCACCGACTCCGCCGTCCGGGTCCGCGTCGACGCCGTCGGCGAGGACACGGCCCTGGCCGGTATCCAGCGGCTCGTCAGCGAGGCGCAGGAGTCCCGTTCGCGCTCGCAGGCGCTGGCCGACCGGGCCGCCGCCCTCCTGTTCTGGTTCGCCCTGGTCGCCGCCGTGCTCACGGCCGCCGTGTGGACCCTGTTCGGCGAGGTCACCGAGGCCGTCGAACGCACCGTGACCGTCCTGGTCATCGCCTGCCCGCACGCCCTGGGGCTGGCCATCCCGCTGGTCATCGCGATCTCCACGGCCGTCTCCGCCCGCAACGGCATCCTGGTCAAGGACCGCATGGCCCTGGAGCGCACCCGCCTCGTGGACACCGTGCTCTTCGACAAGACCGGCACCCTGACCAAGGGCGCCCCCGCCGTCACCGACACCTCCGCCGCCTCCGGGCACGCCTCCGAGCGGGTGCTGGCCCTGGCCGGTGCGGTCGAGGCCGACTCCGAGCACCCGCTCGCCAGGGCGATCGTCCGGGCGGCGCGGGAGGCGGGCGCGGTGCCCGCCGCCACCGGCTTCCGGTCGCTGACCGGGCGCGGTGTCCGCGCCTCGGTCGAGGGCTCCGACGTGCAGGTGGGCGGCCCGGCCCTGCTGGAGTCGCTCGGCCTCACCGAGCCGGACGACCTGGCCGGACGCACCGGTCCCTGGCGCGAGCGCGGCGCGACGGTGCTGCACGTGGTCGTGGACGGCGGGGTGGCCGGTGCCCTGGCGCTGGCCGACGAGGTCCGCCCCGAGTCGGCCGAGGCCGTCCGGCGGCTCCAGGAGCGGGGCGTGCGCGTCGCGATGGTGACCGGCGACGCCCGCAACGTGGCCGACGCCGTGGCCGAGCGGCTCGGTCTGGACGAGGTCTTCGCCCAGGTCCTGCCCGACCAGAAGGACGCCGTGGTCCGCGACCTCCAGTCGAGGGGGAACCGGGTGGCGATGGTCGGCGACGGTGTGAACGACGCGCCCGCCCTGGCCAGGGCGGACGTCGGCATCGCGATCGGCGCGGGCACCGACGTGGCGATCGAGTCCGCCGGGGTCGTGCTGGCCTCGGACGACCCGCGCGGCGTGGTGGCGGTCCGCGGGCTGTCGGCGGCCGGTTACCGAAAGATGGTGCAGAACCTCGTGTGGGCCGCCGGGTACAACGTCGTCGCCGTCCCGCTGGCCGCCGGGGTGCTGGCCCCGGTCGGGATCGTGCTCGCCCCGGCCGTGGGAGCGGTGCTGATGAGCCTGTCCACGATCATCGTGGCGCTCAACGCCCAGCTGCTGCGCCGGGTGGACCTGAGCACCTCCTCCTGAGGGGCGAAGGTCCCGTCGACGGCGGAACCGGACCCGGTAATCTCTGGGGGATCGCGGCGCCCCTCCGGTAGCGGGAGGGACATCGCGACAGGCCACCGTCCCGATCGGATACGGGACGGTGGCTGCCTCGTTCCCGCAGCTCAGCGAGGTTTCACGTGAAACCTTTGCGCTGGTCGCGGGCGTGTCAGCCGAAGATGTCCTCAGCGCGCTCGACCTCGCTGGCGCGACGGGCCCACATGCGCAGGGTCTCCAGGTCGGTGCAGGAACTGACGCGCTGGCGGACCTCGTCGGGGACGGTCAGGCCGCGTGCGTCGAGGAAGAGCAGGACGCTGTTCGCCGCTTCGGCCGCGCGACCCTCCTCACGACCCTCCTCTCGGCCTTCTTCCCGGCCCATACCGACGTACTTGCGGGCGAAGTCGCTCTGCCACTTGTAGGTGTCCAAGGCCATCAAGCCCTCCAACTCCTTCCGGGCGGCCTCCTGGAGACCGGCCAGTACGTAGTCATAGTAGAACGTGCGGTTCTTCGGAGCAGTGGAGTCGAGCGCCTCCACCACCGTTTTCAGGGTGCGCGAATCGGTGTCCCCGTGGGCGTAGGCCGACAGCACCGCGAGTTCGGGCATCGCGCGTGCCCGCTCCACATCGGTGACGACGGGAGTGTTGCCAGGGCCGATCACCAACGGCCTCAGCACGAAGTCGGGATGACCGATGCTGATGGGTTTGGCGCACCATCGCGCCATAGCGTCGTCAGGGCACAGGACTACGAGCACGGCGGGGCACTCCAGACGGACGTGCAGGTTGACCAGGTAAGCGGGCCAGCTCGCCCGCTTCTCCTTGTCCCGATCGTGCTGGCGTTCCACGACGACCGCCAGCACGTTGCGGTTCCCGTCGCGTAGCAGTGTGGCTCCGTCGCTGTTGAGTTCCTTCGGGTCACAGTTGGTGAGAACTGAGGTGGTGGGCAGCGCCTCGGTGTGGTGGGGGACGTCGAATCCCAAGGACTCCTTGAGTAGCACTGAGGCCAGGGCTGGTTGGTTCTGGATGATCCGTAGAGGGATCTCGTGGGCTCGGCTGGGCATACGTCTCCTTGTCGGGGCTGTCGGGGCTGTC
>NZ_QPFC01000378.1:0-2665 GCF_003427465.1 Nocardiopsis sp. TNDT3
GACCTCCACCGGCACGCCCCTCACCCGCGCCGCCTCGACCGCGTCGGCGGTCCCGCCCATGCCGTCGGCGGGCTGGCCGTCCCAGACCGCGAACATCAGCTCCACCCAGTCCAGGACGGCCTCGTTGGCGTCCTCGTAGGCGGCGCGGCCCGCCCGCCGGTGCGGCATGTAGCGCACCAGTGAGGAGCGCACGAGCAGGTCGTCGAAGCGGTCGAGGTTGGCGGGTTTGACCTTGGCCTCGCGGTAGTCGGCCGAGGGCAGCACCACCTCCAGTCTGCCCCCGACGTCCAGCACGGCCTCGGCGAAGAGCTGGTCGGCGCCGCGCGCCAGGCAGGAGACGCCGACGAGCCTGTCGTCGGCGTGGGGGTCGAGTGCCGCCACCAGCGCTTTGCGCACCAAAGTGACGCTGTCGCCGGAAAGATTCGAATGACCGGTGATTCCGATACGAGTCACGTCATCCCTTTCACATTTCGCTGATGGTGCAGCAGCGTATGTGATAACTCATCGCGGACCGCGGCCACGTGCGGGTCGCGGTGGTGCGTGGCGGACTCGGTGTACCAGTCGCGCAGGCGTCTGCGGACCCTGCCCGAACCCAGGGAGGGTTCGAGGGCCGCGGCCTGGCGCACCACCCGGGCGGCCTCGGCGGGCTCGTCGAGCAGCAGGTAGGTGCGGCCCAGCCCGATGAGGTCGAAGGCGCGGCCGCGCTTGCCGGAGGGCGCGCGCAGCTGGAGCGCCTTGGTGATGTAGGCGGCGGAGGACTCGGCGTGCCTGCGGCGCGCGCCCGGGTCCTCCTGGAGCACCGCGAGGTCGCGGTAGCGGGCGCCGACCACCCCGGCCAGCTCGGCGTGGTCGAAGCCGCCCACCCAGTCGGGCACCTCCTCGCCGTTGGCGCCCTCCAGGAGGTCCTCGGCCTGGATGACGGTGCGGCGGTAGGCCTCCGACCTGCCCATCCGCGCGTAGGACCAGCCCTCGCGCGTGCGCAGCATCGCCCGGACGAGCGCGGGCGCGCCGGTGGAGTCCGCGCTGTCGAGCGCGAGGCGGGAGATGTCCAGGGCGTCCTCGGGCCGGTGCAGGTCGAGCATCTGCCGGGCCATGTCGGCCAGGACCCCGACGCCGTAGGGGCGGTGCTCGGGTCCGGCCTGGTGGAGCGCGCGCAGGGAGAGGGTGTAGTACCGCTGCGCGGTGGGGTGGTCGCCGGCGTCGAAGGACATCGAGGCGACGGTCTTGGACAGTTCGGCCATCACCGCGAACAGCCGGTTCTGCACGGAGGCGGGCTGGGGGGTCTCCACGAGTTCGGACACCTCCGAGAGCTGTCCGACGACGGCCTTGCGGCGCACGCCCAGGCGCCACCGGTCGTTCCAGTGCCGCAGCGCCACGGTGGCGGCCTCGATGCGCCCCAGTTCGGCCTCTCCGATGGTGCCGCGGACCAGGCCGGGGGCGGCCGGGCCGGGCAGCAGCCAGTGTTCCAGCGTCTCCGTCAGCGCGGCGCCCATCAGGAGCGCGCCGCCGACCGCGAATGCGTCTCTGCGTTTCATCAGGTCCTTCAGCGTGATGTCGACGATGTCCTGCGCCGTTCTGGACGCGGACCATAAATCGCCTTCTTGCAGAGAGGATTCTGTCCAGGAAACGCCCTTCGAATACTCGTCACCCGAATCAGCGAGGCCCAGGGTCCGGCGGGCCTCGGAAGGCATGGCCAGGCCGTCGGCGATGCGCTGCCACGTGCTGAGCGCGGTGACCAGGCGCCTTCCCGCCATGATCGCACTCACGTGTGGCTGGGCCATGTCGACGGCGGAGCCGATCGTCTGCTGGCTGGCGCCGGTGTGCTGTCGGACGAGCCCGAACAGGGCTCCGGCGTCGTGCTCGGCCAGCGACCGCAGGACGTCGGCACGGGCCCAGAAAGCCCGTGACGGGGAAAGACGTGGACCGACCTGGGATTTCGTCATGCATACCGCCGGTGTATATCGGCACGGAATTCCGTCCTCGTGGACGAACGGCGTTACATCTTCCGTAGTAATCCTTACCCGGAAACTCCCGTCCCCGTAATGGACGCAAGACCCTGGTTCGTCCATGCCGGGGACCCCCCCGAGGAGAAGAGCGGTGACCTCCACCCCACAGGCAGGGCACGGCGGCGGCGCGGGCCACGGGTCCGGAGCCGGTGTCGGTGCTGTTCACACGAGTGACGCGCCCGTCCGTCGGCGCGGAAGGCACGACCTGAGCGGGCGCCCCGGACACATCGGACGCGTCGAGCCTCCCGGGCACGCCGGGCGTGCTCCGTCCGCCGGACACTCCGGACCTGACGGCTACAGCGAGCGCATCGAGTACGGCGGACACGTCGGGCACGCCCGGCGTGCCCGGGGCGTCAGCGCACAGTGCGTCAGACGGTGCGGGAGGTGCGGCAGATGATCCCCCCGCACGAGAGGATGGTCGAACGCCTCGTCGAGGAGGGCGCTCTGGCCGCGGAGTGGCGCGGGGCCTTCGCGGCGGTGCCGCGGCACCTGTTCCTGCCCGACGAGATCGCCGACCCCGACACGGGCGTGCCCGTGGACCGCTACCGCGGCGAACTGCGGTGGCTGGAGGCGGCCTACGCCGACGTTCCCGTCGTCACCCAGGTCGACGACGGCGCCCGCTACGGCCCCGGCGAGCCCACGTCCTCGTCCCCGGCGCC
>NZ_QPFC01000379.1:0-4379 GCF_003427465.1 Nocardiopsis sp. TNDT3
GCGGCCCTCGTCCCGGCCGGGACGGCCGACGGGCGCGAACGCCTCGGTCTCCTTCTCGTCCTCGTCCCGGTCGTCGGAGCCCAGGCGCAGCAGCCGCGTCCGGAGCGTGCCGCCCTCCGGGACGGACAGGGGAGCGGTGTCCCCGCGCGGGGGGACCGCGGTGCGGGCGTGCAGCACGGTCGTGGGGTCGTCCGCCGGACGCGGCCTCGCCATCCGTGAGCGGCGGCGCCTGCGCATGTGCGCGCGCAGGGTCATCCACAGCAGGAAGGCCACCAGCAGCGCCGCGAGCGGCGCCACCGCCACGATCACGTTGGCGACCCCCTGGTGCACCCGCTCGACGAGTCCCAGGCTGCTCATCAGCATCGCCGTCGCGGCGAACAGGACCAGCACCGGGATCAGCACCAGGTCGACCCAGAGCCGCTCGCGCGGAGGCGCTCCGCGCAGCAGGTAGCTCACCCAGCACGCCATCATCAGCAGCAGGGTGTAGGTCACCGGGAACACGTGGGCGAGGGGGCTGCCCTCGTGGCCGCCGTACTCGGCGAACTGGAAGATGCCGTTGTAGGAGATGACGAGGGCGCACAGGGCGATGAGGCCGACGAACAGGCCGCCGCCGACGAGAGCACCGGCTCCCGCGCCGCGACCTGCTGCGGGCCTACCGTTCCGTGTCCCTGACTCGGGGGCGTTGTTGTAAGGGGCCATCGCCTTCGCAGCGTAGTCCAGGCGGTGCCGCGAACACGAGATTCCGGCTGATTATGGTCGCTACCAGACGGGCCGTCCCCAGGCGTTCTGTGTCGTTCTGTCGGAATATGCAGGGAGTGGCGCTCGGGAGAACCCTGGGAACGGACTTCCGGTCAGGGTTATCTCACACCTCGTGTGTCCGAATACGGCCAATCACATATACGCACTTGGGGATGTCCGGGAGGGCTTCTCCCACCTGGGAGTCCCTGGTTTGTGACGTCGTCGCGAGGGGAAAGGGGATACGCTTGACAACGTGAGTCTGCGCTTCTACGACACCAGTGCCCGACAGGTCCGCGAGTTCGTCCCGCTGCGCGAGGGGGCCGCCTCCCTGTACCTGTGTGGTGCCACGGTGCAGGCACCCCCGCACATCGGGCACATCCGCTCCGGGGTGAACTTCGACATCCTGCGCCGCTGGTTGACGCACCTGGGGTACGACGTCACCTTCTGCCGCAACGTCACCGACATCGACGACAAGATCATCCGGGTCGCGTCGGACGAGGGCGTGCCGTGGTGGCAGGTCAGCGAGCGCAACCAGCGCGCCTTCACGCACGCGTACGAGATCCTGGGCTGCCTGCCGCCCACCGTCGAGCCGCGGGCCACCGGGCACGTGCCCGAGATGATCGACCTCATGCACCGCCTCATCGACGCGGGCCACGCCTACGCCGCCTCCGACGGCTCCGGCGACGTCTACTTCGACGTGCGCTCCTACCCGCCCTACGGGGGCCTGTCCAACCAGCGCCTGGACCAGGTCGTGGAGTCGGCCGACTGCGACGCGGACCGCGACAAGCGCGACCCCCGCGACTTCGCCCTGTGGAAGGGCGCCAAGCCGGGCGAGCCCAGCTGGCACACGCCGTGGGGGCGCGGACGCCCCGGCTGGCACCTGGAGTGCTCGGCCATGGCCACCAAGTACCTGGGCCCCAGCTTCGACATCCACGGCGGCGGCCTGGACCTGGTCTTCCCGCACCACGAGAACGAGCTCGCCCAGTCCCGCGCGGCCGGGGACGGCTTCGCCCAGTACTGGCTGCACAACGGGCTCCTCGTCGTCGGCGGCGAGAAGATGAGCAAGTCGCTCGGCAACTCCCTGCTCATCCCGCAGATGGTGCGCAAGGTGCGCCCGGTCGAGCTGCGGTACTACCTGGGCCAGGTGCACTACCGCTCGGTCATCGACTACTCCGACGCCGCCCTCCAGGAGGCGGCCACCGCCTACCAGCGCATCGAGGGCTTCCTCACCCGCGCCGTCGAGGTGCTGGGCGAGGTCGTCCCGGCCGCGGACGTCCCCGCGGAGTTCGCGTCCGCGCTCAACGACGACCTCGGGGTCTCCCAGGCGCTCGCCGTCGTGCACGGCCACGTCCGCGAGGGCAACACGGCGCTGGCGGCGGGCGGCAAGGAGCAGGCCGCCGAGATCGCCGGTGAGCTGCGCACCATGCTCGGCGTCCTGGGCCTGGACCCGCTCGGGGAGCAGTGGGCCACCGGCGGGGACCAGGGGCTGCGCGAGGTCGTGGACGCCCTGGTGGCGGTCGCCCTGGAGCAGCGCCAGGCCGCCCGCGGCCGCAAGGACTACGCGGCGGCCGACGCGATCCGCGACCAGCTCGCGGGGGCGGGCGTCGTGGTCGAGGACACCCCCGAGGGCCCGCGCTGGGACCTGCGCCGCGACTGAGGCGGCCCGGGCGGTGGCGCGGCGGCGTTAGTCTGGGAGTTTGCCGCCGCGTTCACGTTGGCAGGCCATATTCCACCAGCCGGATGCCACGCGCCTCCGGCATGCCCGCGACACTGACGGGGAGGCGGCGACCATGCCGGCGAAGAAGAGCAAGAAGGGCCCGACCAAGGGCAGCGGAGGCAAGGGCCGCCGCTCGCTGGAGGGCAAGAGCGGCACCCTGCCCGCCGAGCAGCGGCACTGGTACGAGGGCAAGCAGCGGGCCAGGGCCGCCCGCCGCCCCGACTCCGGAGGCGGTGCCCGGGGCCCGCAGCAGGGGGAGCGCCGCCGTGCGGACGCCTCCGACCTGCTGGTGGGGCGCAACCCGGTGGTGGAGGCGCTGCGCGCCGGCATGCCCGCCACCCGCCTGTTCCTGGCCAACAGCCTCGACCCGGACGAGCGCGTCAACGAGGCGGCCCGGATCGCCGGTGAGCGCGGCCTGGACGTGCTGGAGGTCACCAAGACCGAGCTCGACCGCCGCTGCGAGAGCAACGGCCAGCCCGGCGCGGCCCACCAGGGGCTCGCGCTCCAGGTGCGCCCCTACCAGTACCGCGCGCCCGAGGCCCTGCTGGACACGGCGCTGGAGTCCGACACCCCGGCGCTGATCGTGGCCCTGGACGGGGTGACCGACCCGCACAACCTCGGCGCCATCGCGCGTTCGGCCGCCGCGTTCAACGCGCACGGCCTGCTCATCCCCGAGCGCCGCTCGGCCGGGGTCAACCTCACCGCCTGGAAGACCTCCGCGGGCACCCTCGCCCGGCTGCCCGTGGCCCAGGCCACCAACCTGACCCGCGCGCTGGAGGGCTACAAGAAGGAGGGCGTGTTCGTCGTCGGCCTCGACGCCGGCGGCGACACCCCCATCCCGGACCTGGAGCTGGCCACCGGCCCGCTGGTCATCGTGATCGGCTCCGAGGGCAAGGGCCTGTCCCGCCTGGTGCGCGAGGCCTGCGACGTGGTCGCGAGCATCCCGATCGGCAACGCGGAGTCGCTGAACGCCTCCGTGGCCGCCGGGGTGTCCCTCTACGAGGTGGCCCGCCGCCGCTCCGCCGCGAAGGGGTAGCAGCGCCCCGCGCCGGACCCGTCCCGCTCCGCGCACGCGGAGAAGGGCGGGTCCGCGCTTTCGTTTTCCGCTCCGGCCCCGCGGGTAGCTGTGCTGCTGCACCTGACCATCGCAGAGGAAGCGGGTGGGCGGCATGGCGACTCCTCCTGTCCCCGGCTACGAGGACCTCTCGCTCCGGGACCTGGACGAACGCGTCCGCTCCCTCTCCGCGGAGCGGGTGCGCGAGCTGATCGCCTACGAGGAGAGCCACTCCGGCCGGATGCGGGTGCTGGAGCTGCTGAAGGACCGCCTGCACTCGGCCGAGGGAGGCGACGAGGCGCACCGGGACCCCGGGCCCGAGGGCGGGGAGGACGCCGCCGACGCCGCCGACGCGCGGGCGGTGCCCGAGAGCCCGGAGCGCCCGCCCGGCCGGGACCCGTCCTGACCGGGCGAACGGTCCGGGGAACGCGCATGGTCGTCCGTGAGGAGGCCCCGGTATGAGCCTGCGGCGCAGCGACCCGGCCGAGCCGGGGATCACCAGGCGTCGCCGCGGTCGCGGACACAGCTACCACGGCCCGGACGGCAAGCCGGTCACCGACCCCGACCAGATCCGGCGCATCAAGGAACTCGTCGTGCCCCCGGGCTGGCACGACGTGTGGATCTGCCCCTCGCCCGAGGGGCACATCCAGGCGTGCGGCACCGACGACGCGGGCCGCCGCCAGTACCTCTACCACGCCGAGTGGCGGCGCCGGAGCGAGGAGGCCAAGTACGACCGCATGCTCGACTTCGCCGAACTGCTCCCCAGGATCCGCGGCACGCTGGCCGAGCACCTGGGCCGCCGCGGACTGCGGCGCGAGCGCGTCCTGGCCGCGGCCGTCCGCCTGATCGACCTCGGCTTCCTGCGGGCGG
>NZ_QPFC01000380.1:0-14840 GCF_003427465.1 Nocardiopsis sp. TNDT3
CCTCCCCGCATCCGGGACAGGGGAGGGCGCACGGCCGTGGGCGAACCGGTCCTCAGCCCTCGGGAGTCGGCGCGGGCGGTCCCGGGCACGTTCGCGTGGTGGTCCGCCCGGTGTTGAAGAAGTCCACGGCCGCCGCGGCGCAGTCCAGGCCCGACAGGGTCCCGTGCCCGTCGTCCTCCACACTCATGACCTCTCCGCCGACGACCCGCCTCATGTCCAGCGCCCAGTCGTGCGGGGTGACCATCTCGTTGACGTGGCCCACCAGTTGCAGAGGGCTGTCCCCGTGGGTCAGGTCGGGAGCCGCGCCCTCCTCGGGCCAGCCGACACAGGAGTGCTCGTAGAAGCCCAGGGTGCCCATGACGGGGTACCGTTCGGCCCGCTCCAACCGGTTCTGCCACACCTGGTCGAAGTCGCGCGGGCTGTCGGAGTCGTTGCAGAGCAGTGACACCTGAGCGAAGGCGTCGAAGACGGGTTCGGAGTCCCAACCGGCGCCGGAGACCGGTCCGCGGGCGACCCCTGTCCCGGGCACGCCTCCGTCGAGGAGCGTGACGAGGGAGCGGGCGTTGGCGGGCCATTCGCGTTCGGGGGTGGCCAGCAGCGCGGTCACGGCGCCGCCGTCGACGACCGTCCCGTCGGGGCCGGTGCGGGGCTCATCGGCCAGTTCCTCCCGCAGCCCGTAGACCTCGTCCCGGATGCGGTCGGACTCCGTGCCGAGCCCGTAGTGGTCGTCGTGCTCGGCCAGCCAGTCGGTGAAGCGGTGGAACGCGGCCTGGGCGGCCATGGCCTGCCCCTCGTCCAACATGGTGACACTGGCCTCGGGCGACATCACCGAGTCCAGGAGCATGGCCTCGACCCGGTCGTCGTGCATCGACCTGTAGGCGGCGCCGAGCAGGGTTCCCCAGGACACTCCGTAGAAACCGATCGTCTCCGCTCCCAGCGCCTCGCGGATCAGATCCATGTCCCGGGCCACGTTCTCCGCGGTCAGCGAGTCCACGAACTCGGGATCCCGGGTGTGGCATTCGCGATTGATCCGGCTCTGCTCCTCGGCGACGTGCCGTGCGCTCTCCTCGTCGCTCAGGCCGGGGGCGGGGGCGGTCCCCTCCAGACCGCACTCCACGGCGTCGCTGTAACCCACGCCGCGCGGATCGAAGCCCACGAGGTCGTGGTCCAGCGCCAGGTCCGCGGCCTCGCTGTCGAGGATGCGCCCGGGCATGGTCACGCCCGGATGCCCCGGGCCGCCGGGGTTAAACAGGATGGGATAGGTGTTCTCCCCGGTGGCGGGCACACGGGTCACGGCTATGCCGATCGTGCGCCCGTCGGGGTCCTCGTGGTCCAAGGGCACCGGGACGGTGGCGCACAGGGTGCGGTCGTCGTTCCCGTCCCACCCCCGGGCGACGTCGGAGCACAGCCGCCACTCCGGTTCCGGGCCCGGGGCTGCCGAGGCGGGGGCGGCAACGCCGGTGAGCAACAGTCCGGAGGCCGCGGCCAGCGCGGCGCTTCGGGCGAGGAGCACGGGTGTTCTCCATTCACAAGGCTCTGTACGGGGTCCACCGTCCGTGGTCGGACGGTGGGAGCCCTCCGCACGCTACCGGCGACCGCTCCGCGCGCGCCTCCCCCGAACGGAGGACCCGCAGGACCTCCCATGGTGGGGACGGACCGGGCCCGACGGGCTTTGGCCGATCCCCCCGCACCGGCTTTCGTCAGGGGGTCACCCGGTCCGAGGTCGGCGCGTGTCCGGTACGCAGGGGCGGCACGGGGCGTCGGGGCCCTCAGGCCCCCTGTGTGCCGATCCGGACGAACTCGTCCTGGCTGATGAGCAGGTCGTGGTCGGTGTCGACGTCGAGGGCGAAGGCGTGCAGCGCGCTCATGCGGTCGAGTCCCAGATCCCGCTCGGCGTACACCAGCCACTCGTGGATGTTGATGGAGCCGTCCTGGTCCGTGTCGAGCCGGGTGAACAGGTCGCGTGCTTCCTGCTCGGTCGTGGTGCTGGGCAGAAACTTCTCGGGCATGGTGGTGTGCTCTTCTTCGTTCGTGGGATCGGCCGGGGTGTGACCGTCTGCGGTACGTGTGCCCATCGTCCCACCGGAAGGGGCCGCTCCGCCGCCGGAGTTCCCGGATGCCGTCTCCGCGGTGGCGCGCACCTGGTTCTTCCGGCCGCCGGGCCGCCCGCGCCTGGCTGGTCCGCGCCCCGGCGGATGAGGAAGCCGACTGCCTCCGAGCCGCCTCGGGCGCGGGCGTCAGGAGGACTGGCGCTGCGCGCGCCACTCCGGAGCGAGCACCGACCAGACCTCCATGTCGTGGCGCTCGCCCCGGTAGACGTAGCTCTCCCGCAGCACGCCGTCCCGCGTCATCCCGAGCCGCCGGGCCACGGCGGTGCTGGCCTCGTTCGCTGACGAGGCGTGCCATTCCACCCGGTGGACGCCCCGCTCCTCGACGGCCCAGTCGATGATCCGCCGCGCGGCCCTGGTCACCAGCCCTCGCCCCACGGCTGACGGTTCCAGCCAGCAGCCCGCCTCGGCGGTGCCGTGCTTGAGGTCCATCGTGCGGAAGAGGACGCCGCCGAGCAGCTTGTCGCCCGACCAGATTCCGTAGATCCCTCCGGTGTCGGTGGCGGCCTTCTCCGCGTACGAGCGCAGGTAGGACCGGCTCGACTCCAGGTCCACGATGACGTCCGGGAGCGCGATGTAGCGTCCGATGAACTCGCGCCCCCGGTCGATGTTGGCCAGGAACTCCTCGGCGTGCCGGGGTTCGAGCGGGCGCAGTTCAGCGCCGTCCACATCCAGGGGCAACGCGAACATCGCCGACCTCCATAACCGATCAGTACACATGGTGGACGGGATCATCCCATGGCGGTGTCGTCGGACTCCGCCTCGGGTCGCGGTCGGCGACCCGGTGCGTCCTGTACGTCTGGAGCTCCCCGTGCGAACCAAGGGAGGTCCCGCGAGGTCGGGCAGCCGCTCAGCCGCGCGGGCCCTCCCAACGGCCGCCGACCACCTCGGGCACCAGGTCGAACCGGTCGAGGAACGCCTGGACCAGCTTCTCCACGTCGCTGGAGCCGGACGCGCACCACGCCTGGTGGCCGCTGTTGAGCACGGACAGGAACACCGAGGCCAGGACCCCCGGGCGGGGGTCGGTGACCGGGTCCGCGCCGGTGCGCTCGCCCAGCGCCCGGGCCAGCCGCTCCTGCCTGCGGTGGCAGTAGCGCATGTTGACCTCGATCAGCTCGGGGCTCTCGGACACCAGTCCCATGGCGCTGCCCCGGAGGTGGAGCATCTCGCGTTCGAGGTAGGCCCAGTGGTCGAGCATCGCGTTGCGCAGCGCGGTGAACGGCGGCTCCTCGGCGGGGCGGGCCAGCAGGGCCGCGAACAGCTGCTCGTCGAGGTCCTCGACCGCCTCCAGGACCACGTCCTCCTTGGAGCCGAAGTAGCGGAAGAACGTGCGCTGGGAGACCCCGACGCAGGAGGCGATCTCCTCTGTCGTCGTCCGCTGGTAACCGTTCTCGTGGAACAGGCGCAGCGCCGACTCCATGAGGGACTCGCGCATCCGGGCCTTCTTGCGCTCGCGCAGCCCGAGCTGCTCCTCCGGTTCGGCGCTCGTCGTGCTCATGGACGTGCCTCCCGCGTGTTGGCTCTGCCCGCTGATTCCGGCCCTGTCGACCGAGGATACCGTGTGAAACAGATTACGTCAGCGGCTGACAAAACGCACTTGCTGCAAAGAGTCAGTGGCAGACATAATCATGCGGACGACGACATCGGCACCGGCACGCAGGGGGAACCATGACCGCACAGACCGTCCCGAAGGCTGCTCCGGAGACGGAGACGGAGCGGAAGCAGCGCTGGACGGAGAGCCCCTGGGCGACCCTGGTCGCCATCGCCTTCGGCGTGATGATGGTGGCGCTGGACGGCACCATCGTGGCCGTCGCCAACCCCGCGATCGGCACGAGCCTGGGCGCCTCGCTGGCCGAACTCCAGTGGGTGACCCACGGCTACCTGCTCGGCCTGGCGGTCTTCCTGATCACGGCGGGCAAGATCGGCGACCGCTTCGGCTACCGCAACACCTACCTCGTGGGCGCGGTCGGCTTCGTACTCAGCTCGGTGGCGATCGCGCTGTCGGCCGGTGTCATCATGCTCGTCGCCTTCCGGGTGCTGCAAGGGGTTTTCGGCGCGCTGCTCCTGCCCTCGGCGATGGGTCTGCTGCGCGCCAGCTTCCCGCCCAGCAAGCTCGGCCGGGCCTTCGGCGTCTTCGGCAGCCTCATCGGCGCCGCCACGGCGGGCGGCCCCATCCTGGGCGGCGTACTGGTCGGCTCCTTCGGCTGGGAGTCCGTCTTCTACATCAACGTCCCGGTGGGCGCGGTCGCCCTCGGACTCGGTCTGTGGCTGCTGGCCGCCAACAAGCCGACCGACGCCGGAAGCCGGATGGACGTGCCCGGCATCGTGCTGCTGAGCATCGCCATCTTCGCCCTGGTGTGGGCCCTGGTGGAGGCGCCCAGCGTGGGCTGGGGCCACCCCGTCACACTGGGCTCGCTCGCCGTCACGGCGGTCTTCGCCGTGGCCTTCCTGGTGTGGGAGCGGCGCCCGGAACAGCCCCTGCTCCCGCTCGCCCTGTTCGCCAACCCCTCGGTCTCCATCGGCGCCGTCCTGACGGTCGCGATGGCGCTGAGCCTGATGGGGTCGCTGTTCTTCATCACCTTCTACCTCCAGGGCGTGCGGGGCATGAGCCCCGCCCAGACCGGACTCCAGCTCATCTCCATGACCGCGCTGATGGCGGTCACCTCGCCGATCGCGGGCCGGGTCCTGGACCGGGTCGGCGCCCGGCCGCCCACGACGGTGGGCCTGCTGCTGGCGTCGGCGGGCATGTTCATGCTGTCGCTGCTGCGGACCGACACGGGAGTGCTCTACATCTCGGCCGCGTTCGTCCTGCTCGGCATGGGCCTGAGCCTGATCATGACCGGTGCCACGGCGGCCATCATCGGCAACGCGCCCGTGCGCTACGCCGGTGTGGCCTCGGCGGTGCAGCAGGCCGCCATGCAGCTGGGCGGCTCGCTCGGCACGGCGGTCCTGGGCGCGGTCATGTCCGCGACCATCGTCGCCACCCTGCCCGGCCACTTCGCCGCCGCGGGGCTGGCCGAACCCGCCGCCGAGGAGTTGGCGGACATGCAGAGCGCCGTGGCCCAGGGCGGCGCGGTGCTGCCCGAGGGCGCGACCCCGGAGGTCGTGGCGGCCGTGACCGGGGCCAGCAACCTGGCGTTCATGGAAGGGCTGCAACTCGCCTTCACCATCGCGGCGGCGGTGATGCTGGTCGCCGCGGTGCTGTCGCTGTTCATGCGCTCGGGCAGGATGACCGACGGCCCGGCCGTCCACATCTAGCCGGGAGCGGGGTCCGGTCCTGCGCGCGGAAGTCCCTTACCGGGCCGGACCTGCGCAGACCCTGGATCGGGTCCGCGCAGACGCCGAACCCGGTCCTGGGCCCGCCGGGGCGCCTCCTCGGGCCCCGGGCGCGTCGATGCCGCACGGGTTCGCGGGCACGCCGGCGGCTCTGCGGGCTCCGGGCACGCCCGTGCCGCTGGAGGCCGCGGCCCCCTGTAACCAGGAAACCGCGGAAGACGAGGCGGCACCACCCCCTGTGGACAAGGGTGGGGCCGCCTCCGACGTGCGCGTTCCCGGGCGGCAGACTTCGCGGAGCGGCGGTCTGCGCCGCCCTGCCATTCGTACGACCCGACAGGGGGCTTCTCTTGAGCGACCGCACCGGCCAGCACCGGGCCTATCTGGACGAACTGTTCGGACTCACCGGCCGCCGTGCCCTCGTGACGGGAGGGAACTCGGGCATCGGCCGCGGCGTCGCCGAGGCCCTCGGACGCGCCGGGGCGAGCGTGCACCTGGTGGCCCGCGACGCCGGACGCCTGGCCCAGACGGCGGAGGAGTTCGCCGTCCAGGGCATCGAGGTCGGCACCACCCCGGTCGACCTGGCCGACCGCGACGCGCTCGGGGAGCTCTGCGCGAGTGAACCGGTGACGGGGGCGGACATCCTGGTGACCTCGGCCGCGGTCAACCACCGGCCCCCGCTGGGGGAGACGTCGGAGGAGGTCTGGGAGGAGACGCTGGCGGTCAACCTCACCGCGCCGTACCTGCTGGGCCAGGCGTGCGGGCCGCGGATGGCCGAGCGGGGCTGGGGCCGGATCCTCAACATCGGCTCCCAGCAGACGTGGAGCGCGTTCGGCAACTCGGGGGTGTACGGCGTCAGCAAGGCCGCCGTCGGCGGGCTCTCACGCTCCCAGGCCGAGGCGTGGTCGCCCCACGGCGTCACCGCCAACACCATCATTCCCGGTTTCGTGGTCACGCCGATGACGATGCACACGGTCGCGGTGCCCGGCCGCGAGGAGGAACTCGCGGCCCGCACCATGGTCGGCCGCAACGGCCTCCCCCGCGACTTCGCCGGTCTGGCGGTCTTCCTCGCCTCGGACGCCTCCGCCTTCGTCACCGGGCAGACGCTGGCCGCCGACGGCGGGCTCAGCGTGCACTGACCCGTGGCGCGGGAGTATCCGGGAACCCGCCGAGGAAGAGGCGGCCCCACCCCTGGGGACAAGGGCGGGGCCGCCTCCGCTGTGCACGGCGACGCCGACCGCGACCGACCGACCTGACTGTCCGAAACCCCTCCGGGCCCGGACCGGTGGCTCAGGTCGTGTAGTCGGCGTTGATCCGGATGTACCCCTCGGTCAGGTCGCACCCGTAGACCGTGAAGGCGCCGTCGGCGATACCCAGGCCGACGCCGATCACCACCTCGTCGCCCTTCATGTGCTGGGCGGCGCGCTCCAGCACCTCGTCCGTGGCCTCCGCCGGGTAGGTCTCCACGTCACCGAAGGAGATCCGCACGTTGTCGGGGAGGATGTCGGTCTCCTCCTCGCACTTGCCGACCGCCATCGTCACCCGGCCCCAGTTGGGGTCCGCGCCGTGCACGGCGGTCTTCACCAGCGGGGAGTTCACCACGGCCTTGGCCACCCGCTTGGCCTGGGCGTCGTCGCGCGCGCCGGTCACGCGCACCTCGATCAGCTTGCTGGCGCCCTCGCCGTCGGAGGCGATCATCCGCACCAGTTTCAGGGCCACCTCATGCAGCGCCGCCTCGAACTCCGCCACGTCCACCGGCCCGGCCAGCCCGTTGGCGAACACCGCCGCCGAGTCGCTGGTGGAGGTGTCGGTGTCGATGCTCAGCGCGTTGAACGTGCGGTCCACCACCCGACGGAACACCTCGTCCAGCACCGGCTGCTCCAGTTCGGCGTCGGTGAAGAACCAGGCCAGCATGGTCGCCATGTTCGGCTCGATCATGCCGACTCCCTTGGCGATGCCCGTCAGCGTCGCCCCGCCCACCGTCGCCGAGGCGGTCTTGGGCCGGGTGTCGGTGGTCATCATCGCCGCGGCCGAGCGGTCCAGGTCCGCCGGGGGGAACTCCTCGGGCAGCGCGTCCAGGTAGGCGCGCACCTTCTCGATCGGGTACGGGCGGCCGATCACGCCGGTGGAGGCGACCAGCACCTCCTCGGGCGGCACCCCCGCGGCCCGAGCCACGCGCTCCTGGAGTTCGTGTGCGTGGCTGTCGCCGACCCTGCCCGTGGCCACGTTGGCGTTGCGGGCGATCACCGCGACCCCCCGCGCACTGCCGTCGGCCGCCGAGCGGCGGCTGAGCAGCACGCTGGGTCCGGCGAACCGCGACCGGGTGAACACGGCGGACACGCGGGCGGGGACCTCCGACACCACCGCGAAGAAGTCGTCGTTGGGGTCCTTGATCCCGATGTTTCCGGCCACGCCGCGGAAACCTGCGGGCACGGGGGTCTGGCTGCTCATCGTCCTCCTCGGGGCTTCTCCGGCGCCAGACTACTCCGCCGTGCGCCGCGACCCTCATTACGGCTGCGACCTGCGGGGGTTTCGTCCTGTGCACCTCCGGGACCCGTGTGACAACAACCTGATAACGGGGTATCGCCGGAAGACGAGACCACCCGGGGGGAGGCGTGTTGTGCGTGATGGTGACTGGCTCACGGAGACAGGGGCGCGGATTCGGGGCGTTCTGAAGGTGATGGTGGACGCCGGGTGGCTGCCCGGCGGGGCCGCCGTGATCGGCACCGGCGGCATGTGGGAGTTCGTCGCCGTCGGCCGCATCGACGGCGAGCACGACACCGCCCCGGACGTGGCCTACGACGTCGCTAGCCTGACGAAGGTCATGGCGACCTGGCCGCTGGTCGGCCAGGCGGTCGCCGAGGGGATCATGGACCTGGACGCCCCGATGTCGGAGTACCTGGACGTGGACCACCTGCCCGGTGCGGAGGTCACCACACGGCAGATCCTCACCCACACCGGCCGCCTCAACCCGGTGACCTGGCTGGAGAGATACGTGGGCACCGACCAGGACCTCGCGGAGGCCATCCTCGCCGACCCGTTGGAGGAACCCGGTTACGCCTACGTCGACCGCGGGTTCATCCTGCTCGGCATGCTCCTGGAACGCCTCTACGGCACGGGCCTGGACCGGCTGTCCCGCGATCTGTGGGAGCGGATGGGCATGCGCTCCACCGCATTCGGACCCCTGCCGCGTTCGCCCGGTGTTGCGCCCACCGAGCGCCGCATCCCCGGAGCCGCTCCCACCTGGGGGGTGGTGCACGACGAGGCGGCCGCGCTGATGGGCGGCGTGGCGGGGCACGCCGGGGTGTTCAGCACCGCCATCGACCTCGGCGCGTTCACCCGGGAGATCCTGCGGATGCACGACGGGGGTCAGGGACCGGTGCCGTCCTCCTACGTGCGCGCGAGCTGGCAGCCGCACGTGGACGCGGGGGCGAGGCTGTGGCGCGGCCTGGGCTGGCTGGTCACCCCGGAGGGGGTGGTCTACCACAACGGTTTCACCGGGACGAGCCTGTTCATGCACCCGCAGAGCGGCCGGTACGTGGGCGTGCTCACCAACGCCGTGCACTACGGGCGCGACCGGACCGGGCTGGTGGACCTGCGGTCGGCCGCGCGGTCGGCGCTCACGCCGCAGGCGCACGAGTCCTCGTCCTGAGACGGGCGGCGACGGCGCACGCGGGCGCTGGGAGCGCACCCACGCGGCGGACCGGGGCCGGGGCAGGGGGCGGCTGCGTCGGCAGGGAGACCCCACACGCCGCACCGCCCACGTCTTCGGTCAACGCGTGCGCGCGTCACGTCCCGGCGGGGTCCTGCCCGAAGGCGTCACGTCCCGGGGACGTCACGCCCCCGAGGCGTCGCGGATCGCCCCGGCGAGCGAGCCCAGGAGGTCGGCCAGCCCCGCGGGGCCCGGGACGACCAGGTCGGCGGCCTCGGCCACGGCGGTGACCTCGTCCGAGGACGAGCACACGTTCAGGCCCTGGACGCCCTGGGACCGCAGGCCCACCACGGCGTCGAACGCGGGCAGGTCGCCGAGGTCGTCACCGGCGTAGAGCACCGCGCGCGGGCCCGTCTCGGCGACGAGCGCGGTGAGCGCCGCGCCCTTGTCCACACCCTGTGGACGGAGCTCGACCACCATCCGGCCCGGTTCCACCTGGAGGTCCGACCGCCGCGCCAGTTCGCTCAAGGGGGGCGTGAGCAGGGCGAGCGCGCCGTCCGGGTCGGCGGTGCGCCGGGTGTGCACCGCCAGCGAGCGCCCCTTGTCCTCGATCCAGGTGCCCTCCGGGGCGCCCAGGTCGTCGAGCAGGCCGGGCAGCTCCTCGCGCACCACCGCCACGCCGGGCGGTGCGGGCGCCGCGGCCACACGCCCGTCCTCCCAGCGTTCGGCGCCGTAGTGGCCCAGCACGGTGATGCCGGGCACCCGGTCCAGGCCGCCCAGCCGCACCGCCGTCTCGGCGGGGCGGCCGGTGACCACGGCGACCGAGCCCAGGAGCCCGGCCAGGTCGGCGAGCACGTCCACGATCCCCGGGTAGGGGGCGGACGTACGCGGGTCGGCGACGATGGGCGCGAGCGTGCCGTCGAAGTCGAAGGCGGCCAGCGCCCGCTCGGGTGCGGCGAGGAAGGCGTCGAGCGCGGTGCGTCCGGCGTCCGTGCTGGGTTGGGGCAGGGACATGGAGGGCCTTTCCGGTGGGGCCGCTGATGCGGGCCGGGCGGGACCGCCAGACTACCGACGCGTCCCCGCGCCGACGTGACTCCACCGCGTGTGTGACGGTTGTTTCAGCGGATGTCCGTGCTGTGTCGGGCGCGCGGTCGGCCTCGTGGGACGGCGCTGCCGCTCTCCGCCGCGGGGGTGGCCCGGGCGGAGGGCGCCGACGGGACCGCGGGTGTCGTCACCGGGGCGCGGGGTGGGTAGGAACGACCCAAAGAAGAGGGATAGGCGGGAAACGTCAGAGCTGGATGCCCAGCTGGCGTGCGTTGCGTTGACGGCGGCGGTCGGCGCGCAGCCGACGCAGCCGCTTGACGGTCATCGGGTCGAAGGCGAGGGCCTCCGGCCGTTCCACCAGCCCGTTCAGCAGCTGGTAGTAGCGGGTCGCGGAGAACCCGAACTCGTCGCGGATCGCCTGTTCCTTGGAGCCCTCGAACTTCCACCACTGGCGTTCGAAGGCGAGGATGCGCTGCTCGCGCTCGGCGAGGGCCGACTGACCGTCTTCGGTCGGACCGATATTCGGCATGGGACACCCCCTGGACGGGAAATTGGTTTGTCCGGATCGGCCCGACTCATGCTAGCGACTCGACATGCCGGATGAGGAGCCGAAACCGCAGGACTGGCACCAGGGATACAGTTACGTTCTCTACCCCTCAGGCCACTTGTACACGCCTGAATCCTGTGCACGTGACAGAATTGCCGGGGTCCGGCCAGGGCCGCGTGGAACGTCGACCGCATCGTTCGAGGGAGCCTGACGTGCTCGGGGGCAACAGCCGCAACAGGATACACACACGCCGCGCCCGTGGCGGGGCCAGCGCGGTCTTCGCGGCCGCCACCGCCGCCGTCCTCGGTCTGACCTCGGCCCCGGCCGCGGCGGACCTGATCCCCGACTACCGGCCCGAGCAGTGGGGACTCCAGGCCGTGGGGGCGCCGCAGCTGTGGGAGGAGAACCAGGGTCAGGGCGCCACGGTCGCGCTTCCGGGCGTCTCCGTCGACGAGGGGCACCCGGACCTGGTCGACAACGTCCAGCTGGACACGCGGTTCGGTGAGAACGACGGCGACATCGAGCAGGGCAACGCCGCGGCCGGACTGGTCGCGGCCCACGGGTACGGCAGGGACGCCGACGGCGGCGTCCTGGGCGTGGCGCCCGAGGCCACCGTGCTCGTGCTGCCCACGGGGGACCAGCTCGCCGAGGCCGTGCGGTTCGCCTCCCAGGAGGGCGCCCAGGTCATCCTGCTGCCCGAGCCCGCCGGGCCCGGCCTCGCCGAGGCCACCCAGGAGGCCTCCTCCAACGGCGCGCTGGTCGTCGGCCCGGCGGGGGAGGACGAGGACCCCAACGTGCTCACCGTCGCGGGGACCGACCAGGACGGAGCCCTCATCCAGGGCGCGCCCGGGGCCGGGATGATCGCGCTGACCGCCCCCGGGGCCGACCTGGTCACGGCGGGACCGGAACCGGGCCAGGCCGAGGTGACCGGGGCTCCCTACGCCGCCGCGATGGTCGCCGGGGCCGCCGCCCTGATGCGCGCGGAGCACCCGCAGCTGCGGCCCGACCAGATCCGCGACGCCCTGGTGGACGGCTCCCAGCCCGGCCCCGACGGCCTGCCCGCGCTGCACCTGCCCAGCGCGGAGCAGCAGGCGTCCGGCGTCGCCCAGGACATCCCGCTCATCGACGAGGACCTGGCCGGGCGGGACGACCAGTCGGGGCTGGTGCCCGCGTGGGCGTGGTTCGTCACCGTCGGCGCCGTGGTGGTCCTGGGAGTGCTCATCCTGGTCGTGTGGGTGCGCCGCTCCACCGCCGACCCCTACGGCGTGAAGGCCGAGCGCCGCGAGCAGGACGAGGAGATCGCCGCCGAGCGCGCCGCCGAGGCCGCGCCCGCCAACCGCCGCCGCAAGGGCGGACGCCGCCGCAAGACGCGCGGTAACTGAGCCGCGACTGAGCGACCGGAGCCGTCCGTGCCCGCCCCTCGGGGGAGGGCGCGGACGGCTCCTGTTCGGGGCCCTCGGCTCCCACGCGCGCCGCCGCGGTGACCTGCCTCGGCTCCCCGCTCCCGGCGGGACGCCCCGGTTCCGGACGCCCTGCCACACCCCCGGTTCCGGTTCCGGACGCGCCGTAACCGGCGGGTGCACGGCACCACCGGTGTGGTGCCGCTCACACCGCCTGTGCGGACGGCGGGGCCGTTAAGCACTGGCGTCCGGCTCCGCCCGGCGGATAGCGTCCTCACCGCCGGGCGCCCCGCCCCGGGCGCGCCCACGACAGGGCGGAGAGCATATGACGCGCATGGCCGACGGCAGCGCTGGCGACGCCGACTACGGTGTCATCGCCCGCACCTACACCGACCACCGCCGCCCCGACCCGCGGATCGCGGCCGCCGTGCACCGCGCGCTCGGTGACGCGCGCACGGTCCTCAACATCGGTGCGGGCGCGGGCTCCTACGAGCCCCTCGACCGCGAGGTCACCCCGGTGGAACCCTCCGCCAGCATGCGGGCCAAACGCCCGGACACCCTGCCCGCGGCGCTCGACGCGGTCGCCGAGAGCCTCCCCTTCCCCGACGGGGCCTTCGACGCCGCCATGACCACGTTCAGCGTCCACCAGTGGCGCGACCTGGAGGCCGGGCTGGCCGAGGCCCGGCGGGTCACCGCGGGCCCCGTGGCCGTGCTCACCTGCGACCCGGACCTGGTGCGCGACTTCTGGCTCCACGAGTACGCGCCCGAGGTCCTGGACACCGAGGCCCGCCGCTACCCGGCGATCGCCGACCTGGCCGCGGGGCTGGGCGGCGCCACCAGCGTCGTGCCCGTCCCCGTGCCCCTGGACTGCTCCGACGGGTTCAACGAGGCCTACTACGGGCGGCCGGAGGGCCTGCTGGAGGTGGGCGCGCGCCTGTCCTGCTCGTCGTGGAGCTTCGTGGACGAGGCGGTGCACGAGCGGTTCACCGCCCACCTGTCCCGGGACCTGGCCGACGGGACCTGGGACCGCCGGTTCGGACACCTGAGGGGAGTGCCCGAGCTGGAGGGTTCGCTGGTGCTGGTGGTGTCGGTCCCCGACTAGGAACCGGGGCCGTACGGCCCCCGCCCGCCGACCGGGGCCCGGCGGGCGCGCCGTGCGCCTCCCCGGCCGGAACCGGACACCGGACACGGTGCGTGGTCGCCGCACGTCACGGACCCCCGACGGTCTGTCACGCCACGTCCGCGCGTGCATATGTAAGCAACGCCGGACGGGCTTGACGCGGACACCCGAGGGGACAAGGCTTTGGAGAATGTCACCCCTCGAAGCGTCTCCTCTGCCCTCTCGGGGCGAGCCGCGGGCCGGGATCGCGCCCGAGTTCCGCAACCTCGTCAACGGGCGCGTCCGCCTCTCCGAGTACGACCCCAAGTGGCCCTACCTGTTCCGGCGCGAGGACGGGAGGGTCCGCGCCGCCCTCGGCGACCGCGTGCTGCTCTTCGAGCACGTCGGCTCCACCGCCGTGCCCGGCCTCGCCGCCAAACCCTGCGTGGACCTGCTGCTCCTCGTCGCCGACTCCTCGGACGAGGCCGCCTACCTGCCCGACCTCGAAGCCGCCGGGTACCCCCTGGTGATCAGGGAGCCCGACTGGTACGAGCACCGGGTGTTCAAGGGCTCCGAGGTCAACCTCAACCTGCACGTGTTCAGCCGGGGGTGCGAGGAGGCCGAGCGCATGCGCCGCTTCCGCGACCACCTCATCGCCGACGCCGACGCGCGCGAACGCTACACGGCGGTCAAGCGCGAGCTGGTCGGGCGGACCTGGGACCGCATCCAGGACTACGCCGACGCCAAGACCGACATCATCCGCCGGCTCCTCGCCGAGGCGGACGCCGGGAGGGGCGCCACCGGCTGACCGGTTCCCGGCCGACCGGGCCGCGGCCAGGGGCGTGTACCGTCTCCCGACGGCGGACGCGCCCCCGCCTCCGGGCCCCAGCGGCCCCGGACCCGCCGATCCGCGCCCGCGGGCCCCGGGACCGCGCGGACGCGCCCCCGGCGGGCGGGAACAGCGGGCGCGACCGCGGGCGGAAACCGCGCGGACGCGCCCCGACGCCTCCGGGCTCAGCCCAGCGAGCGCAGCTGGTCCTGGAACCACCGGCGCGGCGGCAGCGCCACCGCGGCCTCGGCCAGCCGCTCCCTGCGCCCGCGCCGCTCCTCAGCGGGCATCGACAGCGCCTCGTGCAGCGCCTCCGCCGTCTCCACGGTGTCGTAGGGGTTGACCAGCAGCGCGTGCCCGCCCAGCTCGTCGGCCGCCCCCGCCTCGTGCGACAGCACCAGCACCGAGTCCCGCTCCGACAGGACCGGGCCCTCCTTGGCCACCAGGTTCATGCCGTCCCGGATCGGGTTGACCAGCAGCACGTCGGCCAGCTGGAACGAGGCCAGCGAACGCGGGTAGTCGTCGTTGACCTCCAGGATCAGGGGCGTCCACTCGGGGGTCGCGAACTCCTCGTTGATCTCCTTGGCGGTCCGCAGCACCGCGTCGGTGTACTCGCGGTACTCCGGCACGTCGCCCCGGCTCGGGTAGGCGAACGCCAAGTGGGTCACCCGACCCCGCCACTCGGGGCGGGCGGTCAGCAGCTCGCGGTAGGCCTCCAGGCCCCGCACGATGTTCTTGGACAGCTCCGTGCGGTCCACCCGCACGATCAGCCTCGTGTCGCCGACCGCCTCCTCCAGGGTGCTCCGGCGCGAGGCCACGGCCGGGTCGGCGGCGCTCTGGCGCAGCCCCTCCCCGTCCGCGCCCAGGGCGTGCACGCCCACCCCGACC
>NZ_QPFC01000381.1:0-7173 GCF_003427465.1 Nocardiopsis sp. TNDT3
CGGCATCGGCCGCGGTGCCGAGGACGCGGTAGGCCACCGAGAACAGCAGGTTGCGATGCCGGTGGAACACCTGCTGGTCGAGGTCCGGGGAAGGGTGGGTCACCGCGCCTCCCGGATCCGGGTGAAACGGCCGCCGCGGGGCCAGAACGCGCCCGAGGCGGGCATCTTCTTCATACGGCCCCACGTGGGCCAGGGCGAAGCAGTCACCGTCTCCTTATAGCGGACCGCCATGCGGCCGGTCAGACACACCCGTCGAGGGCTGTCGTCGGGGCGGGTGAACTGCACGACCGCGTCGCGCCGGCCCAGGCTCACCGGCGTGTGGTAGTAGCCGAAGCGGAACGGCTTGGGCTGCTTGCCCTTCAGCGTACGGACGATCGACACCGCGGCGTGGACACCGGTCGGCATGCCGCCCTGGCAGGTGCCGTGCATCACGCCGTAGCCCTGGAGGATCGCGGCCGCGTCGCCGATGGCGTACACCTCCGGATGCGACACCGACCGCAGCGCGGCGTCGGTGACGATGCGGTCGCGCTCGTCGACGGTCAGCCCGGCGGAGGCCGCCAGCGGCGACACCCGCGTACCGCTCGTCCACAAGACCGCGTCGGCGGTGATGCTCTCCCCGCCCACCAGCTCGACCGCACCGGGCAGCACCTTCGCCACCTCGACCCCGCTGCGCACCCGGACGCCCAGGCGCTGAAGCGCGGACCGCAGATACGTTCTGGCCTTGGGGTTCATGGTCGCACCGGGTTCGCGTCGGCCCAGCAGCACGACGTTCAGCTCCGGGTGCTGCTCGGCGATCTCCGCGGCCGACTCGACCCCGGTGAGCCCGCTGCCGGCGACCACCACCGTGCCGCTGCCGAGCCGCGCCAGCCGGTCGGCCAGCGCCTCGGCGTCCTGCGCGCTGTTCAGGGTGTACGCGTGCTCCTCGACACCCGGCACCGCCGCCGTGTCGGCCACGCCGCCCAACCCGTACACGAGCGTGTCGTAGTGCAGGATGCGGTCGTCGTCGATCCGCACGCTCCTCGTGTCCGTGTTCACCGCCGTCACCCAGCCGCGCACGAACTGCGCGCCCGTCCCCTCCAGCAGCTCCGGGATGCTCAGCTCGGCGAGCTGCTGCCCGGTCGCCGTCATGTGCAGCCGCAGCCGCTCGGTGAACCGCTCCTGCGCGTTCACCAGGGTCACCCGCACGTCCTCGTGCTGCTTGAACCGGGCCGCGAGCTGGATCGCCGCGGACATGCCCGCGTAACCCGCCCCCAGGATCAGAACACGGTGTGCGGCCGCCATGCCTGCCTCGTCTTGTGCGCTCATCGTTCCGCCTTCCTCCACTTGCTGCCGACGACCACCAGATGGAAGCTGCCCGCCTATCCGTGACACGCGGTGGGCATGATGCACATCACAGTCGGCTTGGCGGCGCTCGTGACCCGCGCGACCAGCGAGTCCCCCTCGGCTGCGACGTGCTCCGGGACCGCGCCCGTGACCGCACGGTCTTCGGCTCCGTCCCACTTTCCGGAGCTGGCCGGGCCGAGGCCCCCGCGCCTTGAAGGTGTGGCAGCAGGCCAAGGGCTTCCAGCTCTCCCGCGAGCAGCTCACGGCCCTCATGCGCCTCATCGCTCGACGAACCGCTTCCCCACGGCGAGGAGGCGACGCTCAGCTACGGGTTCAGCGTGGACCCCGACCACGAGCAGGTGCTGATCGCGATCGGACCCGAGGGGGACGACGCGGTGTCCTCCAGCGGCGCCGTCCCCGCCTGAGGAGGTTTGGCCGTACCGCGCTCCCGACGGAGGCCGGGAGGGACGATGTTTACCCGCCGCCGGACGGGTAGACAGGTTGGTGTGCACCCGCGCGCTCCTCGGGCCGCGGGGACGGCCTCCACGGCCGTACGGCCCGGGATGACGCGGCGCGGGTGCCGGGTCGGCGCCTCTCGGGGGTGAGCGCGCACGACCCGCGCCGGACCGGCGGTTCGGGGGATCCGCGACGGTCCGGCGAGACGCGGGAGCCCCCGCGCGACACCTCGTCGCGCGGGGGCTTTTCCCTTGCCCCGGACGGACTCAGGCGCCCACCGGGCAGAGTGGCCCGTCGGATGGTGGGCCGTCCCCGCACCCGGGAAACACCCTTTCCCTCCTGCCGCCGGGCCCACCGTGGTCGCAGGAGGTCGCGCCCCCTCCCCGGTGCCGTCGGGCACCGTCGGACCGAAGACCTGGTCGTCGTCGCAGGCGGTCTTCCACACCGCTCCGGTGGCGTCGGTGATCGAGGCGAGCGGGTACTCGTCATCACGGAAACCACTATGCTACTCCTCGTGATTATTCAGATCCCCTCGGTGTTCGCGGGGGTGCGGGCTCAGGCGGATCCCTTCGCCGCACACGGTTCACGGAGGCGAGGGCTCCCTCCCCAGGCCACCGAGGAGGAACGGCGATGAGCGGTTACACGAGGACGGGTCCCCCGCTGATCGCGGAGCGGGGCGCCGACACCGGCCTGGCGCGCGCCTTCGAGGTCTGCCGCAGGATCCACACGGGTGCGGACCACGTCTCCCCCCGGGTGGTCGATCTGCTGCCCGCCCACAAGCGCCCCTACGCGCACGCACTGGCCGCCTTCGGGATATGGGCCGATCGGCTGGCCGACGAGGGGGAGGTCTCCGAGCGCGGTCCGGCCCTGGCCCGGTTCCGCGCCGAGATCCTGACCGCGCTGGCCGACGGACCCGGCGCACCCGTTCGCCTGCCGCCGGTCCAGCGCGCCGTGGTCCACACGGTGCGGGCGTGGGACATGCCCGTGCCGGTGCTGGAGGAGCTTCTCACCACACTCGAACAGGACAGCCGCCGACCGCCCGACTTCCCCGGCTTCGCCGACCTGCGCCGCTACCTGCGCGGTATGAGCGGCACCGTCGCGGAGCTGTTCGGCACCGTGTTGGAGCCGGTCCGGGAGGACACCCCGGAGCTCATGTCGCTGCTGGGCGAGGTCTTCCAGTACATCGACATCCTCAACGACCTGCCCGAAGACCTCGGACAGGGCCGCTGCTACCTGCCCCGCCAGGACCTGGAGCGGTTCGGCCTGGACGCGGACGGCCTGATCGGCGCGCTCGGCACGGACGCCTGTCGGGAACTGATCGCCCTGCAGGTGCGACGGGCGCGCGGGCTTCTGGATCGGGGTCAGGAGGTGGTCGATGCCGCGCACCCCTCCAGCCGCCCCTTCCTCGCCTCCATGCTGGTCGGGCTGCGGACGGGCCTGGACGAGTGCGAGTACCTCCCGGCGGTCCGGCCGGACACTCCACCGCGGACAGCCGTTCCCACCCGGTTGTCACAGACCCGGAGGACACCCGTCGAGGTCCTGCCGGTCGCCTCCGGGACGCGGCAACGGCGGTCGCCCGCCCCCTCCTCCGAGCCCGGGGGCCCTCCCGCCGCGGTCCCCGAGCACGTGGCCGTGATCATGGACGGTAACCGGCGCTGGGCCGGGGCACTCGGGCTGGCCGCGGTGGAAGGGCACATGGCCGGGGAGGAGGCGATGTACCGTCTGGTGGACGCCGCCGGGGACCTGGGCATCAAGTACGTGACCACCTTCGCCTTCTCCACCGAGAACTGGTCGCGCTCTCCCGAAGAAGTGTCCTCCTTGTTCAAGGTGTTCGCCCGGCGCGTCACGGGGGTCACCGGGCGCCTGCACGCCCGGGGCGTCCGGATGCGCTGGTACGGCCGCCGCACCAGGATCGAGGCGGCGCTCCGCGAACGGCTGGAGTGGGCCGAGGAGCTGACGGCGGGCAACAGCGGGGTGACGCTCACGTTCTGCCTGGACTACGGAGGCCGCCAGGAGATGGTGGACGCGGTCAAACACGCGGCGGCCGAGGCGCTCTCGGGGCGGCTGGACCCGACGCGCATGGCGGAGTCCGACCTCGCCGGGTACCTCTACGATCCCACCCTGCCCGACGTGGACCTCCTGATCAGAACCGCTGGCGAGCAGCGCACCAGCAACTTCCTGCCCTGGCACACCGCCTACGCCGAACTCGTCTTCGAGGACGCCCTCTGGCCCGACTTCGACCGCCCCCACCTGGTGCGCGCCGTCAACACCTACGCGGAACGGCGCAGGAGCTTCGGCGGCACCCTGAGCGAGGAGAGCGCCTGACGCTGCACTCGGTGGGCCTGAGGGCCGCCCCGGACCATCCCCGCGTGCGCGGGGAGCACGTCGGCTTGGAGATCTCCACCCGGCCGAACATGGGACCATCCCCGCGTGCGCGGGGAGCACCTGGCGGCCGCGATGAAGGCGCGCGCCGACGATGGACCATCCCCACGCGGGCGGGGAGCACAGGCGAAGACGCAGGTGCGGGCCCGTCGGGTCGGGACCATCCCCGCGTGCGCGGGGAGCACGGTGGCGCGACGATTCTTGGGCAGGAGCTGGCGGGACCATCCCCGCGTGCGGGGGGAGAGGTGTCACAGGTCCCGGTAGACCTCACGGCGATGAGCGACACTCAGCACAAGGACCACCAACCGACCGTCGTAAATCGTGTACACGATCCGGTAGTCGCCTACCCGGATGCGCCAGGATTCGGTGTCTCCCTTGAGCGGGATACTCCCGGCCGGGCGTGGGTCCACTGCCAGTTCTCGGACCTTGCGCGCGATTCGAAGTCGGATCGGTTTGTCGAGCTTGCCGAGCTGCTTAAGCGCTGGGTCAGCAAATGAAACAGCGTAGGGCTCGTTCACCGGCCCAGCTCGTCTTCGGTCAGCCCGAGCTGGCGCATCGCTTCATCGAAGGGAACGACCGTCGATCGTCCCGCTTCGATGTCGGCCAAGCGCTCGGCGGCGATACGGGCGTCACGCTCGTCCAACAGCTCCTCGTAATGATCGACCATGTCGGCCGGAACGATCGCGGCAGCCCGTTGGTGACGACGTCCGCGAGTAACGAAGGTGACCTCGCCGCCGTAGACGGCGCGGTTGACGCGTTCGGAGAAGTGATCGCGAGCCTCGGTCACAGACAGTTCGTGCATATGGCTGGTGTCAGCGTTCATGTTCTCCATCATGCCCTAAAAAGACGCCAACCTGGCGTGGTTGGCGTGGTTCCTTGCCTTCCTGACGAGAGACGACAAAAGCTTGGATCCCAGAACCATCCCCGCGTGCGCGGGGAGCACTCGGTGTGGTGGGTGACGTAGTACAGGCCGGTGGGACCATCCCCGCGTGCGCGGGGAGCACGGTGGGGCATCGACTTCATGACCCGTGTCGACGGGACCATCCCCGCGTGCGCGGGGAGCACTTGGGTGGAAGGGCGCCAACGCCCTGTCACTCGGGACCATCCCCGCGTGCGCGGGGAGCACAGTCAACGACCTGGGAACTTACCAGCGACAAGCAGCCGAATTTCCAACTTCCCGAAAAACAGACACCAGCCACCAAAATCCCATAGGACGCGAAAACCCTTAAACGTCAACAGGTTACGCAGCCTGAAACGACCCGCGTCGCCGCGACACCCCAGAGCCACCTCGCCCACAGCAACATAACGCGGTTTATCAGTTCTGAGACAACCACGGTCCCAGGAGCGCCCCCGTTGATGCGCTCCCGGGACCGTGGGGCACGGCATGCCCCCTGACAGCCTCCCGCCCTACTTGGCCAGGAAGGCCAGCAGGGCCTCGGTGACCTCCTCCGCATGGGTCCACAGCAGACCGTGCGGCGCACCCTCGATCTCGACGTAGTCCGCCGAGGGCAGCAGCGCCGAGAACGCGCGGCCGGTGGCGTCGATCGGCAGGATGTTGTCCGCGGTACCGTGCAGGATCAGCGTGGGAACGTCGATCTTGGGGATGTCCGCGCGGAAGTCGGTGAACCAGGTCAACGGGGCCGCCGCCGAGGCCACCGCGCCCGAGCCCGCCGCGACGTTCCAACTGTTGCGGACGGCCTCCTCGCTGATGCGGGTGCCCAGGTTCTCGTCCAGGTTGTAGAAGTCCTTGTAGAAGTCGGTGAAGTAGGCGTACCGGTCCGCCTTGACCGCCGCGACGACACCCTCGAAGAACTCCCGGGGCGCGGCCCCGCCGGGGTTGTCCTCGGTCTGGAGCAGGAACGGCTCAAGGGAGGCCAGGAAGGCCGCCTTGGCGACGCGGGCGGAGCCGTAGGTGCCCAGGTAGCGGCCGACCTCGCCGGTGCCCATGGAGAAGCCGACCAGGACGACGTCGGTGAGGTCGAGGGTCTCCAGGACCGTGTTGAGGTCGGCGGCGAAGGTGTCGTAGTCGTAGCCGGTGGAGGGCTGGGAGGACTGGCCGAAACCCCTGCGGTCGTAGGTGATGACCCGGTAACCGGCGTCCAGCAGGGCGGCGGTCTGCTTCTCCCAGGAGTGACCGTCGAGCGGGTAGCCGTGGATGAGGACGACGGGCTGACCACTGCCCTGGTCCTCGTAGTGCAGCTCGATCGGAGTGCTGTTCTCGGTTCCGACGGTGATACGGCCCATGGTGAACCCCCTCTTTCGATGAGAACGGTCGTTCTCATCCGAAGCCGTGTGCGAGAACGAGCGTTCTCACTTGCTCCACACCTTAGAGAACGATCGTTCTCGGCGCAAGTACACTGGTGGCATGGACAACGAGGAGTACCGACAGCAGATCGTCGCGGCGGCCGACCGGCTCTACTACACGCGGGGTTTCTCGTCCGTGGGCATGGACCAGCTCCGGGACGCCGCCGGGGTCTCACTGCGCCGCCTCTACCAGCTCTTCCCCTCCAAGGACGACATCGTCATGGCGGTGCTGCACAGGCGCAGGCGTATATGGGCGGAGGGGTTGGACGAGCACGTGAACGCGGCCGGGACGCCCCGGGAGAAGCTGCTGGCGGTCTACGCGTTCCTGTCCGACTGGTTCTGCGAGGAGGACTTCCGGGGGTGCGGGTTCATCAACGCCTTCGCCGAACTGGGGGCGGTCAACTCCGACGTCGCCGATATCGCCCGCGAGCACAAGCTGTCCTTCCAGCGCTACCTGGGCGAACTGGTGGAACGGATCGGCGTGGACTCCTCCCTGGCCGCGCAGCTCGCTCTGCTGGCGGAGGGCGCGCAGACCACCGCAGCGATCACCGGCCAGGCGGAAGCGGCCGACCGGGCGCGCGAGGCCGCCGAGGTACTGATCGACGCGGCCCTGGAGAAGGCGAACCGCGGTGCGGCTGAGAAGGCTTCACTCCCGTAAAGCGGTGTGAACTGCAACCATCCCCGCGTGCGCGGGGAGCACTAGGGGAG
>NZ_QPFC01000382.1:0-2471 GCF_003427465.1 Nocardiopsis sp. TNDT3
CAGCCTCAGCGTCAGCGGCAGCCGCCCGCAGCGGTCGGCGATCCGGGTGACCAGCGCCAGTTCCGCGGCCCGGGCCCACATCCCGGCCACGGACAGGAACAACTCGACCGAGGACTCCTCCGACAGCACGTCGAGCGGCAGGGGGCGGGCGCCGAAGAGCGCGACCAGCCCCGTCAACGGGTACCGACTGGTGATGAGCACGACGCTGCCCCGGCCGGTGGGAAGCAGGGGAGCGAGCTGCTCGACCGAGGCGGCGTCGTCGAATAGGAACAGCAGACGCTGGTCGGCCGTCACCGACCGGAAGAGCTTGGCGAGCTCGTCGGCGCCGGTCGGCAGGCCTCCGGGGTCCGCGCCCAGTCCGCGCAGCAGCTGGCGCAGCGCGTCCTCGGCCCGGACGGGCTCCTCCCCGGAGGAGGAACCGCGCAGGTCCACGTAGAGCTGGCCGTCCTGGAAGCGCTCCCGGACGGCATGGCTCCAGTGCAGGGCCAGCGCGGTCTTGCCGACGCCGGAGACCCCGGTGAGGAGGAACACCGCGGGCCAGCGGTCGGCCCCCCGGTCGTCGTCCAGCGCCTGGTCGAGCACGGACAGCTCCGCCGAGCGGCCGACGAACTCACCGACGCCGTAGGGCAGTTCGGCGGGGCGGACCCGGTGGGCGACGGGCGCGCCGCCGCGCGTGCTCCCGCCCTCCGGCCCGGCCGTGAGCAGGTCCAGGTGCAGCTGCCGGAGCCGGGCGCCGGGGCCGGTGCCCAGTTCGTCGGCCAGCCTCTCGCGCAGCTTCGCGTAGACCTCCAGCGCCTCCCCGGTGCGTCCGCAGGCGTGCAGGGCCGACATCAGCAGGCCCGCGAAGCGTTCGTGGGTCGGGTGCTCCGCGCACAGCGAGAGCAGTTCGGGGACGGCGGCGGCTCCGCGGCCGAGGTCGATCCCGGCGCCGTGCAGCTCCACCAGGGCGTGCAGCCGCCTCTCCTCCAGGGCCGGGCGTGCGTGGGCGGCGAGCGCCGGTGTCACGCCGCCCAGCGCCGGGCCCGTCCACAGCGACAGCGCGGTGCGCAGGGTCCGGACCGCATCGGAGGGGCGGCGGGCGGCGCGCTCGGAGTGCGCGCGCACCAGCAGCCGCTCGAACACGCCGCTGTCCGTGGCCTCGGCCGCCACGGTCATCCGGTAGCCGCAGGTGCTCCGGACGATGGTGTCCGCGCCCAGGACCTTGCGGAGTTCGTGCACGTGCGCCTGGAGCTGGGACCGTGCGCTGCGCGGAGGGTGTTCGCCCCAGACCAGGTCGATGAGCCGGTTGTCGGAGACCACGGTGCCGGGTTGCAGGAGGAGTGCGGCCAGGACCGTACGCCTTTTGGGCCCTCCCGTGCTGACCGGACGCCCTTCGGAGCGAACCTCGACAGAACCGAGCATGCGATACCGAATCCCTGACAGATCGGTCTCCACTCATGAACTCCCTGACGCACGATGAACACTCCGCTGCGCAACGTCGCGGAGCATACGGCACTCGTCGGCGCACCGTCCACCCGCGTGAGGGGGAGCGCGGAGAGTGTCCGGGGCGGCTCTGAGGTGGCCTGGGGCTTTGGGTTTCGGTCGATGCGGGACTCGTGCCGCTAAGGGACACAAACGATATGAGGAAGGGTGTGGTCGGGCGGCCCGCGGAAACCGGCCGGGGCCGCCCGTGAACGGTCCGGTCAGCCGCAGTTGGTGTCGCGCTTGCCGCCCTCGGTGCCGGTGATGCGACCCATCCAGTCCACGCACCTGCCTGCCGCGTTCAGGTAGATCGGACCGGCGTAGGTGGTGTAGTAGCCGCCGTCGAAGACGTACCAGTGGCTTCCGGCCGGACTGATCGACAGTCCCGCCTCGATGAGCACGGCCGAGCCGGGACTGTTGCGCTTGGCCACGACGCAGTTGTAGCCGTTGGAGCTGTTGTAGGTCAGGAAGACCGTGCCCTTGGAGCCGATGTTGTCCTGGTTGACGACGCCGTATCCGGAGCCGCACTCGCCGCCGTAGGTGGCAGCGGCGGCGGGTGAGGCGCTGACGAGCAGGCCGCCCAGACCGATACCGGCGGCCGCGACGACGGCCGCGGCCCTCCGCGCGAGTTTCCTCATGTCATGTCCGTTCATGGTTCGGGGGTGTGCGGAGGCGGGGAAGCGGGGCGGAGGTCACCCGCAGTTGGTGCGGGTGGCGGTCTTCGTGATCGTGCCGATCGTGCCGCCCCAGTCGACGCACTGGCGCGCCGCCGACAGGTAGACGGGACCGGCGTAGGTCGTGTAGTCGCCGCTGTCCCGCTTCCAGGACGAGGTGCCGTTGACCCGGATGAACGCCTCCATCGGCGCGGCCGCGCCCGGGTTCGTGCGCACGGTGACCACGCAGTTGTAGCCGTTGGAGTTGTTGTAGGTCAGGAAGGTGGTTCCGCGGTTGTCGGGGAACTCGATCTGGTTGACGACCCCGTAGCCGGACCCGCACGCACCGTTGTAGGA
>NZ_QPFC01000383.1:0-1231 GCF_003427465.1 Nocardiopsis sp. TNDT3
CCCCCGGGCCCGCCCGCCTCGGCGTGCCCGCACCGCCTCCGGCCGCGCTCCCCGACTGGGCGTCCTCGGCCGCCGCGTGCCTGCACTACCTTCAGCCACCGCCGGACACCCCTCCGGCCGCCGCGGCACGCCTCACCGGCGCGGGTCCAGGCCCAGCAGTCCGCGCAGCGACCACACCGTCACCAGGTGCCCCACCGCTCCCGAGGCCACCGCCATCGCCAGCGTCGCGATCCCGCCGCCCAGCAGTGCCTCCAGCAGCAGCGGCAGGACGCCGAACCACGTCAGCGCGCTGGCGGTCGCGGCCAGCACCGGGCGGCTGAACGGGTGCAGCACCACGTGGGACCGCAACTGCCACAGCGGGAGCAGCTTGCGCACCAGCATCGCGGCCACCAGGGCCACGGCCGCCCCGGTCGCTCCGGCCACGGGTACGAGCAGCACGCACACCAGCACGTTCGCCGCCAGCGACAGCACATTGTTGACCAGGTTGAGCCGGGTCAGCCCGGTCATCGTCAGGACCAGGTCGCTCATCCCCAGCGCGGCGGCCGTCAGTTGGCCCGCACACACCACGACCAGCGCCGTCGCCCCCGCCGCGTACTCCGGCCCGAACAGCCGCATCACCTGGGGGGCGAACACCAGAACCGACAGGTACAAAGGCCACAGAAGGCACACCAGCCACGCCGTTCCCGCCTGGTAGAGGGCCCGGACCCCGGCGTGGTCGCCCGTCGCCAGCTGTTCGGCGAACCTGGGCTGGGCCGCGTACAGCACCGCCTGCGTGCCGAACTGGCCGACCACCATGACCCGCGTGGCCGCCGTGAACACCGCCGCGCCGGTCAGCCCGCCCAGGAGCGCCACGAGGACCACGCCGCCGCGCTGCACGCCCATCTGGGCGACCGCGGCCACCGCACGCGGCAGGGAGAAGGCCCAGAACGTCCGCGCCTCCACCCGCTCCACGCTCTCCTCCACGGCCTCCGGAGCCACGGCCGTCTCCGTGGTCGCGGACTCCTCACGGGCGCGGCCGATCTCCGAATCCACAGCCGTCCCAGTGGCACTGGGGGCACCATAAGTCCCCCGCTTCCCCACGGGCGCCGCCTTCCCGAGGGCATCCGCATCCCCGGAGCCGTGCGTCTTCCCGAGGGCATCCGCACCCCTGGAACCGTGCGCACCCCCGGATCCGTCCGCATCCCCGGAGGCCCCACCGGCCTCGGGAAAGGCCCGGCGCACGACACGTCCC
>NZ_QPFC01000384.1:0-1305 GCF_003427465.1 Nocardiopsis sp. TNDT3
CGGCAGAGGGGGTGCGTGCGGCGCTGGGGGAGGCCGGGGTGCGGGTGAGCGTGTCGCGGTTGTGGAACCAGGTGTGGGAGCCCGGTGTGGGGGTGGACGAGGCGGTGCGTGCCTCGGTGCACTACTTCAACACCGAGGCCGAGGTGGAGGCGTTGGCGGACGCGGTCAGGGGGTTGTAGGCGCGCCGGGGCCGCGGTCTTCGCCGCGCGCGGGTCGGCGTGGCGGGCCGGGTGGCGGATGGTCCGGTCGTGGGCGCCGGGCGCTCGGGACGCGAGCGGGTGTTGACGGTGCCCTTGGGGCAGGGGCCACACTCGCATCCATGAGCACCCCACCGCCCCGCGAGGGGCTTTCCCGGGGGGAGTTCGCCCGTGCGAGCGGGCTCTCCCCCAAGGCGTTGCGGTTGTACGAGCGCTCGCGTCTGCTGGTCCCCCACCGGGTGGGGGCGGGCGGGCACCGCGTCTACCTCGCCGCCCAGGTGGAGCGGGCCCGGAGCATCCGCCTGCTGCGTCAGATGGACATGCCCCTGGCGGTGGTGGCCGAGGTGATGGCCCAGGAGGGCGGGCAGGCCCTGGAGCGGGCCGAGGCGTGGTGGCGGGCCCAGGAGGAGGCGCTGCGTTCGCGGCGCGCGGCCCTGGCCGAGCTGCGCCTGTCCTGGGGCGGGGCGGCCGAGCGGGCCCCGGAGCCGGTGTGGCGGGTGCGCGGTGAACACGTGGCGGCGGTCAAGGTGGCGGCGGTCCGGGTCCGCACCGACCAGCAGAACCTGGTGGCGACCCTGCACGGGCGGGCGCGGGCGCTGCGCCGCCTGCTGGTGGGGCAGGGCGCGCGCCCCGGCCCCGGGTTCTGGGTCGTCTACCACGGTGCGGTGACCCCGGACGGGCCCGCGCCGATCGAGGTGGCGGTGCCCTTCACCGGACAGGCCGAACCCGAGGGGGAGACGGTGATCCGGGTGGAGGCCGCCCACGTGCGCGCGGTGTGCGAGGTCAGGCGCGGCGACTGCTTCTATCCGCGGATCATGGGCGCCTACCGGGCGGTGGAGCGGTGGATGCTCCAGCGCGGCGCGCACGCGGCGGGGCCGCTGCGTGAGGTGTACGAGGCCTCCTGGGACGAGGTGGACCGGGACGCGGTGTTCGCGCTGGTGGCGCGGCCGATGAGACAGGCGGGACGCGGATGAGCGCGGTGGACGTGGACCGGTGGGCGGCGCACACCCCCTACAGCGATCCGGGTCGGCACGCCGGCGTGCTGGCGGGCCTGCCGGGGGACGTGGCGGGGCTGGGTCGGGTGCTGCGCGGGGTGGTGACCCACTAC
>NZ_QPFC01000385.1:0-4685 GCF_003427465.1 Nocardiopsis sp. TNDT3
CCCCTCCGGTGCCCGCCCCGGCGCGTCGCGGCCCCGCGGGGCATCCGCCCCCGTTCTCCGGGCACGGCGCGGTTCCCGGAAGCGGGTCCCGGGCCCCTCCCGCCTACCCGGCAGCCCACGGCCCATGCAGGGTGCCACCCGGCACCGACAGAACGGGACGAACCGGGTGACAGACAGTACGGCCTCCCCGGAACGGCCGTCCGCCGCGGGGGGGGACGGACGGAGGGCACCGGGCACACGGGCCCGGTGCCGCACGGAGGCCGCCGTAACGGATCAGCTCGCGCCGAGTTTGGCCAGGATGAGCTCGCGGGCGCGTCCCGCGTCGGCCTGGCCCCGGGTCGCCTTCATCACTGCGCCCACCAGGGCTCCGGCCGCGGCGACCTTGCCGCCGCGCACCTTGTCGGCCGCGTCGGGGTTGGCGGCGATGGCCTCGTCCACGGCCGCGCCGAGGGCGCCGTCGTCGCTGACCACCTTGAGGCCGCGGGCCTCGACCACGGCGTCGGGCTCGCCCTCACCGGCCAGCACGCCCTCCACCACCTGGCGGGCGAGCTTGTTGGTGAGCGTGCCCTCGGCGACCAGGGCGATGACGCGCGCGACCTGCGCCGGGGTGATGGGCAGGGCGGCCAGCTCCACCTCCTGCTCGGTGGCGCGGCGCGACAGCTCGTTGAGCCACAGCTTGCGGGCCTCGGCCGACGGGGCGCCCTCGGCCACGGTCGCCGCGACCAGGTCGATGGCGTCGGCGTTGACCAGGTCGCGCAGTTCGGTGTCGGTGAGGTCCCACTCGGCGCGGATCCGGGCGCGCTTGGCGGCGGGCAGCTCCGGCAGGGTGGCGCGCAGCTCCTCCACCCACTCCTCGGAGGGCGCGACGGGCACCAGGTCGGGGTCGGGGAAGTAGCGGTAGTCCTGCGCCTCCTCCTTGGAGCGGCCGGAGATGCTGCGGCCGGTGTTCTCCTGGAAGTGGCGGGTCTCCTGCACGACCTTCTGCCCGGCGTCGAGCACACCCGCCTGGCGCTCGATCTCCGAGCGCACGGCCCGCTCGACCGAGCGCAGCGAGTTGACGTTCTTGGTCTCGCTGCGGGTGCCCCACTCCGAGGCGCCGCGCGGGTTGATGGAGACGTTGACGTCGCAGCGCATGGAGCCCTCCTCCATGCGCACGTCGGAGATGCCCAGGGAGCGGACCAGGTCGCGCAGCTCGGCGGCGTAGGCGCGGGCCACCAGGGGCGCCAGGTCGCCGGTGCCGGTGACGGGCCTGGTCACGATCTCCAGCAGCGGGATGCCCGCGCGGTTGTAGTCGACGATGGAGTAGTCGGCGCCGTGGATGCGGCCGGTGGCCCCGCCCACGTGGGAGGTCTTGCCGGTGTCCTCCTCCATGTGGACCCGCTCGATGTCCACGCGGAACACGCGGGGGCCGTCGGGGGTGTCGACGGTGACGTCGAGGTGGCCGTCGACGCAGATCGGCTCGTCGTACTGGGAGATCTGGTAGTTCTTCGGCATGTCCGGATAGAAGTAGTTCTTCCGGGCGAACCTGCCCCAGGGGGCGATGGAGCAGTTCAGCGCCAGGCCCAGCCGGATGGCGCCCTCGACCGCCTTCTCGTTGACGACCGGCAGGGAGCCGGGCAGCGCCAGGCAGACCGGGCACACCTGCGTGTTGGGGGCGGCGCCGAACGCGGTGGGGCAGGAGCAGAACATCTTGGAGGCGGTGCCCAGCTCGATGTGGGTCTCCAGGCCGAGCACGGGCTCGTACCTGGCCAGTGCCTGCTCGTAGGCCACCGGCGCAGGACCGCTGTTCGTGGCAGAACTGGGACGTACCGCGTGGGCCATCGCCGCAAACCCGCTTCCGTAGACGACATACCTTCCAGCTCAGCCTACCGAGCGCGCGGGAGTGGGGTGCCCGACAGCGGAGTCACGGCCGGGTCACCGGACATCACGGCCAGTACACGATTGGGACGCTGTCAGGGGAATGTCCGCTGCCACCGGGTGCCGGACCGTTAGTCTGGGTGGCCCAGGAAGACGATTTCGCCGGCGGCCCCGCACTGCGGCCGCCGCCTTCTCACGGGAGCGCACGAGCATGTCCGGCATCCTGCGTCGGTACGCCGCGCTGCTTTCCACCTCGGCCCTGATCGGCACCCTGCTGGGCGCCCCGGCGGCCAGCGCCGACGACTTCTCACGTGTGGACCGCGACCCCGTCGAGGGCGCGCCGCTCGTGCTCGCCGACGGCCGGGAGGCCGACACGGCGCTGTTCAGCCTGCGCGTGGCCGAACACGCCTCGGTCCGGGCCTACACGGTGACCGCGGACGAGGAGGTCCACCCGTACGCGGCCTACGTGGAGTCAGCGTGGTCGGACGTTCCGGAGTGGACCGAAACCCCGCAGGAAACGGATCCCGCCGACCGGGCGGACTGGATCGTCTCCCATTCCTATCCGACGGTCGGTCTGGAGTCCCTGCTGGAGGGGAGCGACCTGCCCCGGTTGGACGAGGCACGGGCGATCGCGGGCACCCAGGCCGCCCTGTGGCACGTGCTGGAGGGGGTGCGGCCGGACCCTGGCGCCAACGACCCGGGCGTCATGGCGCTGTACGACCACCTGGTGGAGGGCAGCGCGTCCGCGCCGGACAACACCGTCTCCCGGTCCCTGGCGGTGTCGCCGTCCCACGTGGAGGCGGTCGCCCCCGAGGAGCCGCTGGGGCCGTTGACCGTGCACAGCTCCGGAGCGGAGCCGGTGTCGGTGTCGGTGCGCGGCGCCCCGGCGTCGTGGCTGGTCGACGCGGACGGGGAGCAGGTCACGCAGCTGGGCGACGGCGAGCGGGTCTTCCTGGACGTGGACCCGTCGGTCCCGGCGGGCGTGGCGACCCTGCACCTGCACGGCCGGGACTTCCCGCTGCCGCAGGGGCGCCTGTTCACCGGCAGGGACGGCGTGCGCACCCGGTCCCTGGTGACCGCGGAGGCGGGTTCGGCGACGAGTTCGGCCACCGCGACGTTCACGTGGCACCCGGAGCAGACCGAGGAGCCGGTGGCCGCGGCGAGCCCGGAGCCCGTGCCGGAGGAGGAGCCCCCCGCCACCGAGGAGGCCGTCGAGGAGGAGGTTCCCGCCGAGGAGGTATCTCCCACAGCGGAGGACCGAATCCCCGAGGACGATCTGGCCCTCACCGGAACCTGGCTGTCCGGGCTGCTGGTGATCGCGGGGGCCCTGGTGGTATCCGGCCTGATCATCCTGGTTGTGGGACGTAAACGACGCGACTGACCGCGCTGGGGGACGCGGAAGTCCCGATTTCGTTGCATAGCTTTTGGACATAATGCGGATCTACCTGCGAGGAATTTTTTCCTGCCCGTATCCGGTCACATTTTCCGCGAACCAGCTTGGAAGTAGCGAAGGGGATCGCTAGTATCAGGCGAGCGTTGGCCCCCACGGCAAGCGCGACCGGCTCCCGCGTCACAGCGAGCCCCACCGGAAGATCGCGCCCACCCCACACGGCGCCACGATCCGACCCCGACGTGGTGACCCCCCGGAACGGGTGAACGCAGCAGGCGGCACCGGTTTTTCCCTCCGGCGACCGTCGCACCGTGGCCACCGCCGTCCGTCCCATCGGTTCCCGTCGTCCTTTGGGCGGACATCCTTCCATCCGGTTACCCCTAGAACACACCGGGACACAATTTGAGTATCTCCTCCCTCCCCCGCACCGTCGGCCGTACCGGCCTGGCGGCCACCGCAGCCGCGTTCCTGGCCTTCGGCCTGGCCGCCCCCGCGGCCGCGGACCCCGCGGAGACCTACGATGGTGCCGTCCGCGGGAAGTACATCGGCAACGCCGAGAACGGCGCCGACGTCCGCATGACCGGCGAAACCATCGGCACCCGCCTCTTCAACCTGGAGCTCGAAGACGGCACGGTCCTGACGACCTACTGCATCGACTTCGAGACCCAGATCCGCGGCGGCGCCTTCTACAACGAGGACGACTGGGCCAACTACCCCGGCAAGGGCGAGTTCGCCGCGCCCGCCAAGGTCCACTGGATCCTGCAGAACGCCTACCCGGCCCTGAGCGCCGAGGAGCTGGGCGCGGCCGCCGGTGTCGAGGGCCTGAGCCAGCGGGACGCCCTGGGCGCCACCCAGGCCGCGATCTGGCACTTCAGCAACGGCGTGGACCTCGAGGACGAGGGCAACTCCCAGGCTGTCAGGACGGTCTACACCTACCTGATCGAGAACGCCGAGGAGCTGCCGCAGACCGCCGAGCCCGCCCCGGCCCTGAGCATCACGCCGGGCACGGCCTCCGGCACCGCCGGCGAGACCGTCGGTGAGTTCCTCATCCAGACCAACGCCAGCTCCATCCCGGTGGACCTCCAGGCCCCCGAGGGCGTCCAGCTGGTCGACCTGGAGACCGGCGAGACCGTCACCGAGGTCGGCAACGGTGACACCGTCGGCTTCGCCGTCCCGGCCGACGCCGAGGCGGGCCAGGCCAGCTTCTCCCTGGAGGCCAGCGCGACCGTCGCGACCGGCCGCCTGTTCAAGGGGGACGAGGAGTCCCAGCCGACCCAGACCCTGATCACCGCCGAGGGCGGCGAGACCAGCGTGTCCGCGTCCGCCTCGGCCGACTGGACCGTGGGCGGCGGCGAGACCCCGCCGGAGTCCCCGGAGCCCAGCGAGCCGGAGTCCCCCGAGCCCAGCGAGCCCGAGAGCCCGGAGCCGACCCCGAGCG
>NZ_QPFC01000386.1:0-5630 GCF_003427465.1 Nocardiopsis sp. TNDT3
GGCGGGGCTTCCCCGTCGTCGTGACCGTCGTGGACGGGGAAGCCCTCCAGTCGTGCGCGTTCGGAACGCCCCTATGGACGTCAGGCGTCGTCGAGGTCGACGGTGGGCAGGGGCTTGACCGCCGGACCGTTGAGCACGCTGCCGTCGGTGTCGTACCGGGAGCCGTGGCAGGGGCAGTCCCAGCTGGTCTCCGCCGCGTTCCAGGCCAGTCGGCAGCCCAGGTGGGTGCAGTTCAGGCTGACGGCGTGGAGCCCGCCCCGCTCGTCGCGGTACGCGCCGACGGAGTCGCCGTCGACCTCGACGACGCCGCCCTGGCCCCGGTCCAGGTGGCGGGCGTGGTGGGGGTACAGCCGGCCCAGGTGTCCGCCGACCATGTCCGCGCCGACCTTGAGGTTGTCCTTGATCAGCCGCCCCACGGCCTTGGCGTCACCGACGCGGGTCGCGTCGAACATCGCCAGCCAGGGGTTGTCGCGGCCCTGGAGGAGGTCGCTCAGGATGACGGCGGCGGCGGTGCCGTTGCTCAGGCCCCACTTGTTGAACCCCGTCGCCACCAGGATCCGGTCGTTCATCGACGAACGACCGATGTAGGGCACCTGGTCGGCCGTGGTGTAGTCCTGACCCGACCAGCGGTACTCCACCGCGTCCACGTCGAAGGTGGACCTGGTCCACTGTTCCAGGTCGTCCCACAACGCCTGGGTGTCCTGCCCGGTGCCGGTCTCGTGACCGCCGCCCACCACGATCAGCCCGTTGGGGCCGCGGTCCGGCCACGGCCGCGTGGACCTGCTGGGCGAGTCGATGGAGATCGCCATCTCCTGGGGTGCCGGACCGTGGAGCCGGGCCGCCAGCCCGAAGGACCGGAAGGGGCGCGTCCTGGCGAAGTACCCCCCGATCATGTTGATCGGCAGCAGCGTCGCCACCACCACGGAGCTGGCGCGGACCGTCGCGTCGTCGGTGCGCACCCGCACGGTGCCGTCCCGCTCCTCCTCCACCTCCAGCACGCGGGTGTGCTCGAACACCTGCCCGCCGGCCGCCGACAGCGCCTCGGCCAGACCGGCGACGTAGCGGCCCGAGTGGAAGTGCAGCTGCTGGTCGAACCGTACCGCCGCCTCGATCCCGAAGGGCAGGTCGGTCGTCTCCACCAGCGACGCCGGAAGGCGCAGGCGCTGGGCCGCGGCCGCCTCCTCCTCCAGGGTCCGGCGCTGCGCGGGGTCGCGGGTGTAGGCCACGGCGGGTGCGCGGGTGAGGTCGCAGTCGATGCCGTACTCACCGGCGAGTTCGGCGACCAGTTCCACCCCGGCCTGGTTGGCGTCGGCGTACACGCGGGCCAGGTCCTGGCCGTACCGGTCGATCAGCCCCGCGTAGACCAGCCCGTGCTGGGAGGTGACCTTGCCGGTGGTGTGCCCCGTCGTGCCCTGGCCCAGGCGCCCCGCCTCCAGCACCGCGACGCTGCCCGCACCGGCCCGCCGCGCCAGCAGCGCGGTGGTCAGCCCGACGATGCCGCCTCCCACCACCGCGACGTCGACCTCCACGTCCTGGCTCAGACGGGGAAACTCCGGTCGGTTCTCCACGACCGTCCACACGCTCCTGTGCTGCATCCTCTGCCCCTCCCGATCAGGTCCAGACGCCGTCGGCCCCCGTGCGACGGACAGCGCCTACACCAGCTACCCAGCGTTCCCGGTCGCTACCGCCGGAGCCTCTGGTCGGGGCATGGACCCGCGCCGCTTCCAGAGCCGGGGGAGGGGTGCGTGGCGAACACGGGCTGGGCGAAAGAAGAGTGGTGGTGTGCGGTGGTTCCCCGGCAGAGGGGGATAGCGGTCTGTAGGTTGGGTCTTCTGGAGCTACAGCGTTTTGGTGGTTGGTGAGCTTTTGGTTCTCTTGGGGCCTGTGGTGCGTGTGTCTGTTTCTGAAGAAGTTGGAAATTCGGCTGCTTGCCGCTGGTAAGTTCGCAGGTCATTGCCTGTGCTCCCCGCGCACGCGGGGATGGTCCCGTGGGGCAGCGGCGCCACGTGGTGCCACGCGGGTGCTCCCCGCGCACGCGGGGATGGTCCCGCGGCCTCCTCGCGACCTCCTCCCGCGTCAACGTGCTCCCCGCGCACGCGGGGATGGTCCCGTGAGGCGCCAGTGGGCCCTGGCGACGCGCCTGTGCTCCCCGCGCACGCGGGGATGGTCCCCGCCACCGGATCGCCTACAAGCCGCCCGCCCCGTGCTCCCCGCGCACGCGGGGATGGTCCCAGGGAGATGTCGGCGACCAGGTCGGCCACGCCGTGCTCCCCGCGCACGCGGGGATGGTCCCTCCTAGTGCCACGGAGTGTGGGCCAAGAACACGTGCTCCCCGCGCACGCGGGGATGGTCCCGGCTGCCGGTCGTAGCTTTCGTTCGGTGCGAAGTGCTCCCCGCGCACGCGGGGATGGTCCCCGGCTCGGCCGGGGTCGGGTCGGCGGCCGGGGGTGCTCCCCGCGCACGCGGGGATGGTCCCGCCCCTGCGGGGGCGGTTGGAGCGGGCGAGGTGTGCTCCCCGCGCACGCGGGGATGGTCCCGACCCGGTCCGGCTGCGGCCCCAGTGGCTGCTGTGCTCCCCGCGCACGCGGGGATGGTCCCACCGCGCGGTGGAACTGCTGCCCCTGGACGTGGTGCTCCCCGCGCACGCGGGGATGGTCCCAGGGCTTGGTCGGTGAGGTGGCTCGGGGTCCAGTGCTCCCCGCGCACGCGGGGATGGTCCCCGTGCGGCCCGAACCGGCGGCGTCACAGGTGCGTGCTCCCCGCGCACGCGGGGATGGTCCCGTGTGGTCGCACGCCCTCACGGATCAGCTGATGTGCTCCCCGCGCACGCGGGGATGGTCCCCGAGGCCCTTCCGGACCTGCTGGTGCCCGGCGGTGCTCCCCGCGCACGCGGGGATGGTCCCGGGGGGCAAGTCTTTCGTCACCCCGGGCCCCAGGTGCTCCCCGCGCACGCGGGGATGGTCCCTCTCCCTGGCCGCCCAGGAGGCTCACGAGGTGGTGCTCCCCGCGCACGCGGGGATGGTCCCGGAGGTCCCCGCGAGGATCACGTCACCCTCCGGTGCTCCCCGCGCACGCGGGGATGGTCCCTCGGGAGAGAAGGCGGACGGTAGACGACCCGGGTGCTCCCCGCGCACGCGGGGATGGTCCCGGTCCCAACGCGGGCCGCCGGTGGCAGTTCGTGTGCTCCCCGCGCACGCGGGGATGGTCCCGAAAGATAGTTGCTGACCTGCATGTGTGATGTGTGCTCCCCGCGCACGCGGGGATGGTCCCGGATGGCACCCCCACACCGCGTGGACCCGCCACGTGCTCCCCGAGCACGCGGGGATGGTCCCCCCGACCAGACGCCGGAGCCGGAGAAGCCGAAGTGCTCCCCGCGCACGCGGGGATGGTCCCGAAAAGGCGCAGGTCGTGATCCCGCTCCCGGAGTGCTCCCCGCGCACGCGGGGATGGTCCCCCCGACATGGGCGTCACCGAGGAGGGCTGCGAGTGCTCCCCGCGCACGCGGGGATGGTCCCCAGGGGCTCGCGAACAAGAGCCACTCAGCGTGGTGCTCCCCGCGCACGCGGGGATGGGGCCCGATCCCCACTGACTTCCGCGTTCGTCGTCCCCGGAAAACCGCTCGACGGCTTCGGGGCGACCTGACACAGTGGCGCACCATGACGGGTTCCGAACTTGTGACCGCCGCGGACGTGCGGCTCATGCAGGGGCTGGCGCAGCGCGTCACCGCGATCCGCCCCGACCTGGTGAACAGCGACGCCTCGTTCGGCGAGCTGGCCTGGAACTGGGGCCGGGGGCACGCCAGCGACGGCGCGACCTGGCCGCGTCGGCTGTGGTTCTCCGGCGGGGAACTGGTCGCGTGGGGCTGGCTCCGCCTTCCGCGCCGGGTGAGGCTGAGCGACGGCTCGGTCAGGGACGTCACCGGCGCCTACCTGATGCACCAGGTCCACCCCGACCACGCCGGGCTGGTCGACGAGGTGATCGCCTGGTACGACGCCACGGCGGCGGGCCTCGAACGCACGGTGCTGCCCAGCGCCGCCGACGGGTTCGCCCTGGAACGGTGGGCGGCGCACGGCTACGGGACCGACCCCGAATCGCTCGGCGACGACGGGACCTGGACCCAGCTCAACGAGCGCGACCTCACCGACGTGGAACAGCCGGTGCTGCCGACCGGGTTCCGGTTCCGCACCGCCGACGAGGCCGGGCCGGAAGCCGCGGTCCGGGCACATCTGGACGCCTGGGCACCCTCGGCGTACACGGCCGAGGCCTACCGGGGCGTCCGGCGGACGGCGGGTTACCGCGGCGACCTGCACGTCCTGGTGGAGGCGCCGGACGGGACGATGGCGTCCTCGACGATCATGTGGCTCGACGAGGCCAACGGAACCGTCGAGTTCGAGCCGGTCGGCACCCATCCGGACTACCGGCGCCGGGGGCTGGGCAGGGCGATGCTGCTGCACGGAATGCGCCTGGCGAGGGCGGCCGGGGCCACGCACGCGACGGTCGCCTGCCTGGGCGCGCCGGGACACCCCGAGGCGCGCGGGCTGTACTACGGCGTCGGGTTCCGGATGCTCGTGCGGGACGCGCCGCTCGTCAAGCCGGCGACCGCGGAGTGAGATCCATGTGACTCCTGATGCGTGAGGTGCGCGTGTGGTCTCCGGCGACCTCGGGTAGGGGCGGGCCAGTCACCCGACAGGGAGGAGAACCGGACATGAGCGTTCCGGAGGAGTCCAGGCCCAAGACCACGGACACCGACCAGGTCGTCGACGCCGACCACAGCGACGACGCCCGCGAGCCGGACACCCGAGGAGAACTGGAGGCCGAGCTCCAGGACAGGATGGAGGAGCAGGACCTCAGCCGCGAGGACTTCGGCACGGAGTGAACCGGCCGCGGTCCCGGGGCCGCACCGACCGACGGCGGCTCCGGGACCGGCCTGTCCGCGCGGCAGACGGATAGGCTCCCCGCATGAGCGACCCCTCCGCGCACGCCGCTCCCGGGCCTCGGGACCCCCTCACCCGTCTCCGCCTCCGTGCCAACCGGAGCGAACGCAGCAGGAAGGTCTTCTACGGTCTCCACCAGGGCCTTTCCCTCGGCTGCGTCATGGGCTTCGCCCAGTTCCTGCTGCTCGGGTCCGACCCGTGGACCTCGCTCCTGTACGGCATCGTCGCCGGAGTGGTCTTCAGCTCGTTCATGGCCCTGTTCACCACTCCGCCGCGTCCGCGGGTGTCCCAGGACCCGGCGGTGCAGGCCGCCGTCTCCCCGGAAACCCTGTGTGCCGCCACGGACCGGCTGATCCTCGGCCGACCCGGCGCCGACCCCGAAACCAACCGTGTGGCCGCCCTCCAGGCCGAGCAGGTGCTCGACGCCCCCTCCGTGAGGATCCCGGTGGCGGTGGCGGCCCTCGTCGCGGCCGCCTGCGCCCTGGGCGCCCTCGCACTGCCCTCCGATGAGGCACTGGACTTTCCGCGCGCCCTGCTGGGGACGGTCACCCTCGCCTGTGTCCTGACCCCGTGCCTCATGCTCCCGGTGTGGCTCCTGCGCAGGCGGCGCAGCAGGGAGCTCCTGGCACTCCACACCCCGTCCGACCGGGACCGCTCCGACTCCGGCCGCGACTGAACCGAGGCCCCGCCCGGCCC
>NZ_QPFC01000387.1:0-12123 GCF_003427465.1 Nocardiopsis sp. TNDT3
GGAGGCCGGGGCCCGTCGGCGGCGGCGCCGCGAACCCGGTCCGGACGTGACCCCGGCTCCTGCTTGGTGCCCGGTTTGGATCCGGGCGGGGAGCCGCTCCGGTGGTCAGCGGTCGGCCCCCGACCCGAGCATCTGCCGCTGCCGCTCCACGGCGGCCTCGCTGAACTCCACGAGCATCGTCTCGTAGTCCTCCAGCTCACCGTCCCCGAGGACGGACGTGCTGCCGACGAGGTCGCCGTTGCGGTACATGAGGCTGACCATGCGGCTCCTGTCCTCCCCGGACTCCACCTCGACGGCGAAGGCCCGCGACTCGTCACCGATCCGCGGCACGTCCTCCAGGTCTCTGACGCTGTACTCGGACGAGGTGCCGTCCTCGTAGGAGGCGGTGTACTCGTCGCAGCTCCGCGGCGGCGTGGCGGACAGCGCCTCCACCGCCGTGGCCTCGTCCAACCGCACCAGCATGTGCGTGACCGCGCCCTCGGGCCACTCGTAGGCCGCCACGGAGGCGGGGGAGTCGCGCACCCCGTCCAGGGCGGTCCACTGGTTGGCGGCGTCCAGGCACTCGGGCTTGTCGAGTTCGGCGGCGGCCCGCACCTGCTCGCTGTAGCGCACTGTGGCAAGCTCGGAGTAGGTGCCGCGCTCGCTGCTCCCGGACACGAAGGTGGCGTCGCGGACGTGCAGGGGCTGCGCCTCGTGCAGCGCCTCCGCGGCCTCGGCGCCGGGGTCGGCGGGCTGTTCGGCGGCGCCGCCACCGCACGCGCTCAGCAGGACCGCGACGGGCACGGCCACGGGAAGGGCCAATGACCGGATGAGTCCTCGCCTCTCGCGCGGCCCGGAGAGCTGACCAGCGTCGATCCGTGCCGAGTTCGGGGGGCAAGGACGCAAGTGCATGGTGATATCTCCTCGTTTGTGCGATATTTCCGCTGGGAGCGGTGACCGACCCGGACGCGATGTCGCTGAGCGTGTCGCGGGGTTAGCACAAAGTATTGAGGAAGGACAACGGTGTCGGAGTCGAAATCGCCATATCTGCGGTCGGTGCTGGAGAGCATCCCGCCCTACAAGCCGGGCAGGAAGGTCGTCGGTCCCGACGGGCGTTCGGTCAAGCTGTCCTCCAACGAGAGCCCCTACGGGCCGCTCCCGTCGGTGCGTGAGGCCATCGCCGTGGCCGCGGCCGAACTCAACCGCTACCCGGACCCGGGCGCCGCCGAGCTCACCTCCGCGCTCGCCCGCCGCCTCGACGTCCCCGAGGAGCACCTCGCCCTGGGCGCCGGTTCTGTGGGCCTGCTCCAGCAGCTGCTCGAAGCCGTCGGAGAGCCCGGCGCCGAGGTCGTCTACGCCTGGCGCTCCTTCGAGGCCTACCCGCTGCTCGCCGAACTGGCGGGGGTCACCTCGGTGCGGGTCCCGCTCCGGGACGAGACGCACGACCTCGACGCGATCGCAGACGCGGTCACCGAGGACACCCGCATGGTGCTCGTGTGCAACCCCAACAACCCCACCGGCACCACCGTGCGCGAGGAGGAGCTGGTCGCCTTCCTGGACCGGATCCCCGAGAGCGTCCTGGTGGTCCTGGACGAGGCCTACCGCGAGTACGTGCGCGACCCGCGGGTGCCCGACGGCGTCTCCCTGTACCGCGACCGGCCCAACGTCGCCGTGCTGCGCACCTTCTCCAAGGCCTACGGGCTCGCCGCCGTACGCCTGGGCTTCCTCGTGGGACACCCCCCGGTGACCGCCGCGGTCCGCAAGACCCTCGTCCCGTTCGCGGTGAACCACCTCGCCCAGGCCGCCGGGATCGCCTCCCTGGCCGCCGAGGGGGAACTGCTGGAGCGCGTGGACGCCACCGTCGAGGAGCGCGGGCGGGTGCGCGACGCGCTCATCGCGTCCGGGTGGACGGTTCCGCCGACCGAGGCCAACTTCGTGTGGCTGCGGGTGGACGAGGACACGCTCGACTTCGCCGAGGCGTGCGCGCGTGAGGGCGTCTCCGTGCGCCCGTTCGCGGGGGAGGGCGCCCGGGTGAGCCTGGGCACCCCCGAGGAGAACGACGCGTTCCTGGCCGTGGCCACCTCCTACGGCAAGCGCCGTTAGCCCGGCGACGCCGGTTCCCCGCACGGTCCACAGGGGCGGTGCGGGGAACCGGGTGGTGACTCCTGCGGGTTCTGAGGTGGTGACTCCTGTGGGTTCTGAGACGGTCGGGTTTGCAGAGGCGCTGGAACTCCGGGCGTCGCCGGAGCGGGCGGCCGAGGCGGTCCGCTCGGTCAGCGCGCGCGTCGTCGCCCTGGACACCCGGTACGGCGCCCGCGACACCGTGGACGCCGCGGCGCGCGCCGCGGCCCGCGCCCGAGGGGCGGTCCGCACGCGTCTGCCCGACTCGGCGGACGTGCTCGCCGCGACCGCCGAACTGCACCAGGTCACCGGCTGGGTGGCCTTCGACGCCGAGCGCCAGCGCCTGTCCCGGCGCATGACCCTGACGGCGCTGGACGCCGCGCACGCGGCGGGCGACCTCTCCATGGAGTACTTCGCGCTCAGCCAGCTGGCGATGCAGGACGTCCACCTGTGGCGGCCGACCGAGGCCCGGCGGGTGTGCGAGGCGGCGCTGGCGGCGGGAACGGCGGGGAGCGTGCGCACCCTGTTCACCCTGAGGCTGGCGCGTGCCGTGGCCCAGGAGGGCGAGCGAACCCGGGCACGGAAGCTGCTCGGGGAGACCCTCAGCCGTTACCTGGAGGGGCCGCGCCGGGGCGATCCGGCATGGACGTGGTGGCTGACCGAGGCGGAGATCACCTGGCACCTGGCCATGGTCAGCGCCGACGCCGGTGAGCCGGGCACGGCCGCCGAGTCCTTCGCCCGGACGGTGGAACTGGTCCGGGCGGACGGACGGTCCGCGGGAGCGGAGGAGGCGGACGGGGGCGGCCGGTTCGTGTTCCACGCCGCGGTGAGCCTGCTGTGGGCGCTGGCCCGCGCCCGGTCGTGGGGGGAGGCGGAGGCCGTGCTGGTGCGCGACGTGCTGCCCCGCCTGGGGGAGGTGTCGTCGGTGCGCTGTGAGCGGCTGCTCGCCGAGGTGGTCCGGCGGCTCGACACGGCGCGGGGCCGCCCCTCCCTGCGTGACACCGCGCGGTGGTGCGCGGAACGGTCCGGCGCGGGAGTTCCGGAGGCCCCGGTGTAGGTCCTCGGGGCCCTGCCGCCGCGCGGCCGAAGGTTGTCCACAGGCTGTGGACGGGGATGCGCGTCCTCCCGTCCGCGGCCCGGGGGCGGTCCGCGGGGCGCTCGGCCCGCGGGCGGCCCGGGAGCCGCGCGGCTCACGGCCGGAGGGTGCCGGTGGCCCGTGCGGCCGACCGCGGCGGGCCCGGGGCTCACCAGCCCGTGGCGGCCACGACCCGGGCGGCGACCTCCTCGACGGTGCGGCCGTCCGTCGCCACGCGCACGGTCCCCGCGGGCGCCTCGGCGTCCAGGCGCACGGCCGCCCTCAGGCTGCGTTCGACGTGGGGGAGCAGCTGCGAGCCGGTCTCGCGCACCGCCAGGCGTGCGCGCACGGTGGCCTCGCCCGCGGTGAGCAGGATCCGGGTCACCCCGATGTCCCCGCCGCCCATGGCGCGGCGGAGCATGTCCTCCTCCAGCACGCTGACGGTGTTGGTGTAGACGAGGCGGTGGTGGCCGAGGGCCGCGTAGTTGGCCCAGACCGCCGCGACGTTGCGTTCGGTGATCCCGCCCCGGCGGGGGTCGCCGGGCGGCGCCGGATGCACCTGGTCCATGTAGTCGCCCTCCATGACGCAGTGGGCGATTCCGCGCCGCTGGAGGATGACGGAGACCTCCCAGCCGACCGTGGTCTTGCCGGTCCCCGAGCCGCCGCCGATGAGGAGGAGGCGTCGGCGCCCGGTCCCGGCGTCGCCGCTGCTGTCGTTACCGCTTCCGCTGTCCGGAGCGCTGCCGCCGCCGTCGTGGTCGTCCATGCGCGCAAGCCTGTCAGGCGGGCGGTCGCGGGTCACCGGAATTATCCACAGCCTGTGGACGGTGGCTGGCAGGGGCAGGCGGGGCGGGGTTAGCCTCGATTCGGGGGCGCTGCGGTCCGCCGTGGCCGCCGTGCGGCGCCCCCGTGTTCCAGGATCCCAGCGCCCCCGTCCGGCGGACAACCGGCTTCCACAGCCTGTGGACAACCGCGCACCACGGCCCGGCCGATCCCCACCGCTCGACCCGCGCAACCCGAACCGGCCTCACGGCTGGCGCACGCCGCCTCACGCATGCCCAGCCGACCTTCACCGCTCGGACCCGCTCGCCCACGGACGCTGGAGCGGCCCCCGGGGGACGCCGAATCGGCCGTCTCCGCTCACGCCGAACCGCCGCCCGCCGACCCGCGCACGCTCACGCGCCGCTCACGCGGCCGCACAGCCGCGCACAAGGACGGGGGCGCCCCCTGGGTCGGGAGCGCCCCCGTCCGACGCTTCCACGCGTCTCACAGGCGCTCGTGCGGCTCGGCACCGGCCGTCGGCTACTTGCCCGCGGCGTCCTTGTCGAGCTTCTCCACGATCAGCCGGTACAGCTGGCGGGGACGGCCCGGCTGGAGGGTCCTGTTGGGCGGCAGCGGCCACGCCAGCCCCTCCTCCACCAGGGTCCGCAGCAGCCGGCGCGCGGTCCGGGAGGTGACACCGAGCATCCGCCCGGCGTTCTCCGCGTCGACCACCAGCGGTCCGTCCTCCTCGGCGATCTTCTCCGAAAGCCGAATCAGCGTCTCGCGTCCCTTGGTCCGCAGCGGTTCGGAGGACTGCCGCGCGGGCGCGCGCTGGGCGGGCACCAGGGAACGGCCCTCGCGGTCCACCGCGAAGCTCTGCCGCGACGCCTGGGCGCGGTTCAGCGCGGCCCGGGCGTGGGCCTCGGCGTCCTGGGTGGTCCGCCCCATGCCGATGCCGACCTCGATCGCGATCCCCAGCTCCGCCTTGATCCGCTCCACGAACGGCGGCTGCCGGAAACCCTCGGTCGCGGTCACGAGCGATCCGCGAGTCGCGGTCACCATGAACGAATGGTCGTCCAACCGGTGCGCCGTGGCGTTGATCCGGTGGGCCTCCTGGAGCAGCAGCCGGTGCAGGGACAGCCGCAGCTCCTCCCGCCAGTACCGGGGCGTCGAACGCCGTGTCGAGTCCCGCAGGGTGGGCACGTCCACCACCACGACGCCCAGCTGGGCCTCCTCCAGGCGGTGGTGCGCCCCCAGCAGACCCGCGGTCTGCAGGGCGCTGCGCACACCCGCGTTGGTGGGCCGCAGCCGGACCACCGGCACGCCGATGGCCTCCAGGCGCTCGGCGACCCCGCGCACGCAGGTGATGGCCATCTTGGTGGCCTTGCGGCGCCACAGCCCCTCGTGGAAGGACGTGAGCTGCGCGGTGTTGGTGAGCTCCTCGTGCACGTGGATCCCGTCCACGGGCAGGTCGACCTCGGAGTAGGCCTCCACCACGTCGGCGCGGCTGAGCACGTCCAGACTGGCTCTGGTCGGGTCGTAGCGCTCGTCCAGGGTCGCCCGGAGCAGGGCCTCGTGCAGGCTCGCCCCGCCGAGAGGCACGAAGGTGGCGGGCATCGTCAGCACACCGGCCTTGCGCGCGAACTCGTAGGGGACAGGGCTGGCGAACAGGTACGCGTCGATCGCCGAACCCAGCCTGACGACCTTGTCCGTCGCCTCTTGCTCATCTCGGTACGCGGCGGCGATGAGTCTGGCGTTGAGGGGTCCCGTGGACCCCGGACCCATGAGCATGACCCGTTCGACCACCTCATGGGGTCCTATGACGCCGATCGTCAAATCGCCAGTACGCTGGGCACTCACCTCGGGTTGCTCCCCGCTACCATTCCACGCTCTTCACTATGTGCGCCCACTGGTTTCCCGACCCGATCTCTGTCACGGCATGATTGCCGAGATCGTACCCATTGTGCGGGGCCAAAGAAGATCGTTTTCCATATCAACGCCGAAAGCCCGGGTGGGAGGCGGGCTCCCACCCCGGCTTGAACTGCGCTTTCGGCTCCCTACGAGACGACGACGCGCTCCACGTCAGCGCCTAGCGCAGCGAGCCGGGTCGCGAACTGAGCGTGACCGCGGTCCACCAGATAGCCGGGCGCCACGATTGTCTCACCTTCGGCGACCAGTCCGGCGAGGACCAGGGCCGCACCGGTGCGCAGGTCGTGGGCGATGACCTCGGTGCCGCGCAGGTTGGTGGTGCCGTGCACGATCGCGCGGGTGCCCTCCACCTCGATCTTGGCGCCCATCTTGGTGAGCTCGTCGGCCAGGGCGAACCGGCCGTCGTAGATGGCCTCGTGGATGTAGCTCTCACCCTCGGCCAGGGTGGCCAGGGCCATCAGCGGGGACTGGAGGTCGGTGGCGAAGCCCGGGAACGGCGAGGTCACGGCGTTGATCGGCCGCAGCGGCACCGACGGGTCCCGGTGGACGTGCAGGACGGCGCCCTCCTGGGAGAAGCCCACGCCCATCTGCTCCATCTTCCAGCGGGCCACGCCCAGGTGGTCCAGCTGGGCGCCCACGAGGCTGACCTCACCGCCGGTGGCGGCGACGGTCATCGCGAACACGCCCGCGTCGATGCGGTCGGACATGATGGTGTGCTCGACCGCGGTGAGTTCCTTGACACCCTCGACGGTGATGAAGCCCGTGCCGCCGCCGCTGATCTTGGCGCCCATGGCGCTCAGGAAGTCGATGACGTCGATGACCTCGGGCTCCAGGGCCGCGTGCTCGATCACGGTGGTGCCCGGGGCCAGGACCGCGGCCATGATGAGGTTCTCGGTGCCCGTGTGGGACGGAGTGTCCAGGTACAGGCGGCCGCCGCGGAGGTTGCTGGCCTCGACGTTGATGTGGTTGCGCTCGGGGTCCTCGGTGACCTCGGCGCCCAGGCGCGCGAAGCCCCGGTAGTGGAAGTCCAGGTTGCGGCTGCCCAGGTTGCATCCGCCGACGCCCTCGATGCGGGCGCGGCCGGTGCGGTGCATCAGCGCCGGAACGAAGAGCACGGAGCCGCGGAAACGGGCCGCGATCTCGGCGGGCAGGACGGCCCGCTCGGGGTCGTTGAGGTTGGACGCATCGATGACGACGGTGCGCTCGGCCTCGTGGAACTCGACCTTGGCACCCACGTGCTCGGCGAGCTCCAGAGCTCGGTAGACGTCCTCGATGACCGGAACATTCCGCAGCACCGTACGGCCCCTGGCCGCGAGGAGGGCGGCCCCGATCATCGGCAGGACGGCGTTCTTCGCGCCTTGGATGAACGCCGTTCCACTGAGGGGGCGTCCGCCGCGGACGCGGTAACGAACCTCCTGGCCCATGCTCATGTGCTCCTTTGTGAGGCAGATGTGGAAAAAAGGTCACCCTCGTCGGGCTTCGCCTGTGTGCGTATGAGACGCGGGTTTCCCCTGGAACGTTGCGACATCATGCGTGTGACCTGCGCGGCCAGTGAACCGGTGTTCGCGAGAACTCTATAGCACCCGTTCGCATGTACCGGTCCAGGACGTGGTATACCCGCAGATCGGGGGATGGAGTCCCGCCAAACGGCCAAAGAGGTATTCCGCCAACGGGAAAGACCGGGGATGCCGTGCGTATGGTTGTTCACCCGCCTCCGGTGACCCGCACAACGTCACCACCATACGTGCTCCTGGACGCGAATCGGCGGTCGCGTGCGTCGAATCACTCCCGCGCGGTGCCTCACAGGGCGGGCTTCGTCCCGGTCAGACGCTCGTAGATCTCCACGTAACGGTCAAGAGTGCGCTGCACCACGTGTTCGGGCAGTTCCGGCGGCGGCGTCTCCGAGGCGCGGTCCCACCCGGACTCCGGCGAGCGCAGCCAGTCCCGCAGGACCTGCTTGTCGAAGGAGGTCTGCGGCCCGCCCGGCGCCCACGTGTCGGCGGGCCAGTAGCGGGAGGAGTCGGGGGTGAACACCTCGTCGGCCAGCACCAGTTCCCCCGAAGCGTCGCGCCCGTACTCGAACTTGGTGTCGGCGAGGATGATGCCGCGCTCCCGCGCCAGCTCCCGGCCGCGCCCGTACACGCGCAGGGTGAGGTCGCGCAGCTCGGCGGCCAGCCCGGCCCCGTGCGCGGCGGCGACGGCCTCGAAGGAGACGTTCTCGTCGTGGTCGCCCACCTCGGCCTTGGTCGCCGGGGTGAAGATCGGCTCGGGCAGCTCGGAGCCGTCGACCAGCCCGTCGGGCAGCGCGATCCCGCACACGGTGCCGTCCGCCCGGTACTCCTCCAGGCCGGAACCGGTCAGGTAGCCGCGCGCCACGCACTCCACCGGCACCATGTCCAGCCTGCGGCACACCAGGGTCCTCCCCGCCCAGTCGGCGGGGGCTCCCTCCGGAAGGACGTCGGACACGACGTGGTTGGGCACCAGGCCGCCCAACTGGTCGAACCACCACAGGGACAGCTGGGTGAGCAGCCGCCCCTTGCCGGGGATCTCGGTGGGCAGCACCCAGTCGTAGGCCGACACGCGGTCGCTGGCGACCATCACCAGCGACCCGTCGGCCGCGGCGTACAGCTCGCGCACCTTGCCGGTGTGCAGGTGGGTGAGCCCCTCGACCCGGACGGGTTCGGGCCTGACGACGAAACCGCTCATGGCTTCCCCTCTCCTACGCACCGGCGGCCGAGCGGCGCCGGGCGGGTTGTCCACAGGTTCGGGAAGGGGCTGTGGAACGTGCCCCGGTCCGTGATGGACTTGGAAAGGGGGCCTCGAACCCCCTCCCCATCGGGGTGCCCTGGGCACGCCCGCCCGCAGGCGTGCCCGCACCCCGCTACAGTTCGGCCGCGGCGCGCTCGGCGATGTCGGTGCGGTGGAACGAGCCGCGCAGATCGATGCGCGCCACGGCCTCGTAGGCCCGCTCGCGCGCCTGGCGCAGGTCGATCCCGGTGCCGACCACGTTGAGCACCCGGCCTCCGCTCGCCTTGACGCCGCCCGAGCCCTCCCAGTCGGTGCCCGCGTGCAGCACGTACGCGCCCTCCATCGCGTTGGCCTGGTCCAGGCCGCCGATGACGTCGCCCTTGACCGGGTCGCCCGGGTAGTTCTCGGCGGCGACCACCACGGTGACCGCGGCGCCCGACTTCCACTGGAGGGAGCCGATGCCCCCCAGGCCGCCGGTGTCGGTGGCCTGGAGGACGGCGCCGATCGGGGTGGCCAGCCTGTCCAGGACCACCTGGGTCTCCGGGTCGCCGAACCGGGCGTTGAACTCCACCACGTGCGGACCCCGCGACGTGAGCGCCAGCCCCACGTACAGCAGGCCCTGGTAGCGCTTGCCGCGCCGGTTCATCTCCACCAGGGTCGGCCGCACGACCGACTCCATCACCTCGTCCACCAGGCCCGCCGGGGCCCACGGCAGCGGCGCGTACGCGCCCATGCCGCCCGTGTTGGGGCCCTGGTCGCCGTCGTAGGCGCGCTTGAAGTCCTGGGCGGGCAGCAGCGGCAGGGCGTGCAGCCCGTCGCTCAGCACGAAGAGGGACACCTCGGGGCCGTCGAGGAACTCCTCGATGACCACGCGGCCGCACTCCCGGGCGTGCTGCTCGGCGAGGGCGCGGTCCTCGGTCACCACGACGCCCTTGCCCGCGGCCAGGCCGTCGTTCTTGACCACGTAGGGCGTGCCGAACTCGTCGAGGGCCTCGGACACCTGGCTGGCGGTCCTGCACACCCGCGCCTTGGCGGTGGGCACCCCGGCGGCCTCCATGACCTCCTTGGCGAAGGCCTTGGAGCCCTCCAGGCGTGCGGCCTCCTGGTCGGGGCCGAACACCGGGATGCCCCGGTCGCGCAGGGCGTCCGCCACACCGGAGACCAGCGGGGCCTCCGGTCCGATGACGACCAGCTCGGCGCGGATGCGCGCGGCCAGCTCGGTGACGGCCAGGCCGTCGGTCACGTTGAGCACGTGGCTCTCGGCCAGCTCCGAGATGCCGGGGTTGCCCGGGGCGCTGTGGATGCTGGTGACACCCGGGTCCAGGGACAGGGCGCGGACCAGAGCGTGCTCGCGGCCTCCGCCGCCGAGAACGAGGGCTTTCACTACTGGGGGCCTCTTCGTGTTGAAGGCGGACAGACGGGGGGTCAGACCAGGGAGCGCAGTTGGAGCGTCTCGTCGCGGCCGGGTCCGACACCGATGGCGGAGATCGGGGCCCCCGCCATCTCCTCAAGGGTACGCACGTAGGCCTGCGCGTTCTTGGGGAGTTCGTCGAACGTCCGGACGCCGGTGATGTCCTCGGACCAGCCGTCGAGGTACTCGTAGACGGGCTTCGCGTGGTGGAAGTCGGTCTGGGTCATCGGGATCTCGTCGTGGCGGACGCCGTCGACCTCGTAGGCCACGCACACGGGGATGCGCTCCAGGCCGGTGAGCACGTCGAGCTTGGTGAGGAAGAAGTCCGTGACGCCGTTGATCCGCGTGGCGTAGCGCGCGATGGGCGCGTCGAACCAGCCGCAGCGGCGGTTGCGGCCGGTGGTGACGCCGTACTCGCCGCCCTGGGTGCGCAGCCACTCGCCCTGCTCGTCGAGCAGCTCGGTGGGGAACGGGCCCGAGCCCACGCGGGTGGTGTAGGCCTTGAGGATGCCCACGACCTTGGTGATGCGGGTGGGGCCGATGCCGGACCCGGCCGCCGCGCCGCCCGAGGTGGGGGAGGAGGACGTCACGAACGGGTAGGTGCCGTGGTCGATGTCCAGCAGGGTGCCCTGCGAGCCCTCCAGGTACACCGTCTTGCCCTCGTCGAGCGCCTTGTTGAGGATCAGGGAGGTGTCGGCGACGTAGGGGCGCAGCTGCTCGGCGTAGCCCAGGTACTCCTCGATGATCGGTTCGGCCTCCAGGCCGCGCCGGTTGTACACCTTGGTGAGCAGCTGGTTCTTGTCGTGCAGGGCCAGCTCGATCTTCTTGCGCAGGATCTTGGGGTCGAACATGTCCTGGACGCGCACGCCCTGGCGGGAGACCTTGTCGGCGTAGGTCGGGCCGATGCCGCGCCCGGTGGTGCCGATCTTGCCCTTGCCGAGGAAGCGCTCGCTGACCTTGTCCAGTGCCCGGTGGTAGGGCATGATCAGGTGCGCGTTCGCCGAGATGAGCAGGCGGGACGTGTCCACGCCGCGCTCGTTGAGGCCGCGCAGCTCCTCCAGCAGCACGCCCGGGTCGATGACGACGCCGTTGGCGATGACCGGCACCACGTTCGGGGACAGGATGCCCGAGGGCAGCAGGTGCAGGGCGTACTTCTGGTCGCCGATGACCACGGTGTGCCCGGCGTTGTTCCCGCCCTGGTAGCGCACCACGTAGTCCACGCGGTCGCCGACAAGGTCGGTCGCCTTGCCCTTGCCCTCGTCGCCCCACTGGGCACCCACGAGCGTGATCGCCGGCATTGGTCTCTACCTCTTCGCTCGACACCTGACCCGGGGCTTTCCGGCCCCGAACACGGAAAACCCCTGGCGCAAGGCTGCGACAGGGGCCGTTGCGTATTGAGGGTACACGACCAGGGCATCCGGGTTAAGTGGGGCACTGGGGCACGTGCGACACACGGGCCCCGCCGACCCCAGGGTCTCCGAGGCGTGGACGGGCCGTCCGGAACCCGTACGGATCCCGGACGGCCCGGAGCCCGGCAGGCGGGCGTGTCAGCCGTTGAGCGCCTTGTCGGCCTCGGCGCTGGACTCGCGCAGGAAGGTGGCGCAGCGCTCGGCCTCGTCGGTGTCGCCGATCTCCGCCGAAGCCCTGCCCAGGGCGTGCAGCGCCCGCAGGAAGCCCTGGTTGGGCTCGTGCTCCCAGGGGATCGGGCCGTGGCCCTTCCACCCCGAGCGGCGCAGCTGGTCCAGGCCGCGGTGGTAGCCGGTCCGGGCGTAGGCGTAGGCGGTCACCGGCTGGCCGTCGGCCAGGGCCAGCTCGGCCAGCCGCGCCCACGCGGCGGAGTACTCCGGGAAGCGCCCGGCGACCGGCGTGGGGTCGTCGGCCGAGGCGAGGGCCTCGCGGGCCTCGGGGTTGTCGGCCAGACGCGTCTCGGGCGGCTCGTTGAGCAGGTTCTGGTGCAGGTTCATGGCCCCATCCTGCCACCGGACGGCCGGGTCCGCCGGAGGGTTCCGCGTCACCTCCGCGGTGCTCCCTCCGCTCCGCCGCCTCCGCGCGCTTTCGCCGCCCCCGCCCCCTCCAGGTGATCCCCGCGCTCCGGTCC
>NZ_QPFC01000388.1:0-11067 GCF_003427465.1 Nocardiopsis sp. TNDT3
GGCCCCTCCACCGTCCCCGCGGCGGACCCGCCCCGCCCGCCAGGGCACGGGGAGGCGCCCCGGTTGTCGGAGCGCGAGGAGGAGGTGGCCCGCCTCGTCGGCACGGGCGCCACCAACCGGGAGGTCGCGCGTGCCCTGTTCATCACCGAGGGCACCGCCAAGAACCACGTCACGAGCATCCTGCGCAAGCTGGGGCTGCGCGACCGCACCCGGCTCGCCCTGTGGGTACGGGAGCGCCGGGGCGGCTAGGGCCCGTTCCCGAACGCCGAACGGACCCGGTCCCTCGAAGGCCCTCCGACGCGTGCGCCGGGCGCGGCCCGGACGTTGAGCGCCCCTCGCGGGCGCGGAAGGCCGCCGGAACGCTGTCCGCGCTCGTCCTCCGGCGAAGTGACCGGCGGTCCGGCCGTGACCCCACCCCCAGAACCGGTATAGTATGGCCGGTATAGTTATTGGTTGCGTGAGAGGCCGCCGCATGATCGAGATCCTGAAACCCGCCGAACTCGCCCGAGCCAAGGACGCGGGCGCCCTGGTCGCCCACATCCTCCGGACGGCACGGAGCCGCGCCACGGTCGGCACCAACCTCCTGGACATCGACCGGTGGGCCCGGGAGATGATCGCCGAGGCCGGAGCGCAGTCCTGCTACGTCGACTACGCGCCGTCCTTCGGGCGCGGGCCGTTCGGCCACTACATCTGCACGGCCGTCAACGACGCCGTGCTCCACGGACTGCCCCACGACTACGCGCTCGCCGACGGCGACCTGCTCACACTCGACCTCGCCGTCTCCCTGGGCGGGGTCGCCGCGGACTCCGCCGTCAGCTTCGTCGTGGGCGAGTCGAGGCCCGCCGAGAGCGTCGCGATGATCCGTGCGACCGAACGCGCGCTGGAGGCGGGGATCGCCGCCGCCCGGCCCGGGGCCCGCGTCGGCGACATCTCCCACGCCATCGGCTCGGTCCTCAGCGCGGCGGGGTACCCGATCAACACCGAGTTCGGCGGTCACGGCATCGGGTCGACGATGCACCAGGACCCGCACGTGGCCAACACCGGACAGCCCGGACGCGGCTACAAGCTGCGCCCCGGCCTGATGCTCGCCCTGGAGCCGTGGGTCATGGCGGACACCGACGAGCTGGTCACCGACGCCGACGGGTGGACGCTGCGCAGCGCGACGGGCTGCCGGACGGCGCACAGCGAGCACACGATCGCCATCACCCACGAGGGGGCCGAGATCCTCACCCTGCCCAGGTAGGAGTCCGACCGCCGCTCGCTCGCCCGAGCGGTACCGCCACCGGTACGCCCGGCGCGCCCCGGGGTCAGGCGGGGAACTCCTCGCTCGCGTCGGCGAGGATGTCGAGCACCACGATCGGGTCGGGCAGCACCACGGCCCCGTCCTCGGCGCGCGGCGGGCGGATCCAGGTGACCCGGTCGCCGGAGGGCAGCAGCGAGGGGGCTCCGAGCACGAAGCTGTCCCGGCAGTGCCAGCGCAGCCCCGGCATCTCCTCCACGGCCTCGGGCACGCAGTCCAGGTGGCAGGACCACCACTCGTCCTCGTCCACCGGCGAACGGGTGGCCACGAAGAACAGGTAGCGCGAGGACTCCACCGCCGCGACCGGGCCCGCGGGAACGCCCGAGCGGCCCATGCGCGCCAGCGCCATCACACCCGCCTCACGGGGGACGTCGAACACGTCGAAGACCCGCCCCGTGGGCAGGATGATGTTCGCGTCGGGGGTGGCCGTCCACCACCGCCGGATGGTGTCGGTGTCGGTGCTGGCCTCCACGCCCCAGGCCATCGTCACCGGGTGCGCCGCCGGGTCCGGACAGCCCATCCGGTCGCAGCTGCACGCGCGGTCCTGCCCCGGTGAGGTGCCGCGCGCCACCGGCCAGCCCAGCTCGGCGTAGCCCAGAGCGGCGTCCAGCATGCTGGCCGCCGCATGGCGGCGCTTACGTCGGTACAGAACCTCGGCCATGGAGCCTCCCCGGTGTTCGCTCGTGTTCCAGGCGCGGCCTCGCCGTCGTGGGAGGCCCTGCGCCCGGGGACCGCGACCGGGGCGAGGGGCCTGGTCGCGCTACCGCAGCAGGCGGGCGGCCTCGGTCGCCCAGTAGGTGAGGATCTGCTCGGCCCCGGCCCTGCGGTAGGAGGTCAGTGTCTCCACGATGGCCCGCTCGCGGTCGATCCAGCCCCGCTCCGCGGCCGCCTCGATCATCGCGTACTCGCCGCTGACCTGGTAGGCCGACACGGGTACCGGGGAGGCCTCGGCCACCTTGGCCACGATGTCGAGGTAGGCCAGGCCGGGTTTGACCATCACCATGTCCGCGCCCTCGGCGACGTCCAGTGCCACCTCGCGCAGCGCCTCGCGCGCGTTGGCGGGGTCCTGCTGGTAGCCGGAGCGGTCGCCGAACTGCGGCGCGCCCTCCGCGGCCTCGCGGAAGGGGCCGTAGAACGCCGACGCGTACTTGGCGGCGTAGGCCAGGATGGGCACCTGCTGGTGCCCGGTGCGGTCCAGCCCGGCGCGGATCGCCGCGACCTGGCCGTCCATCATGCCGCTGGGCGCCACCACGGCGGCGCCCGCCTCGGCCTGGGCGGCGGCCACGGACGCGTACCGCTCCAGGGTGAGGTCGTTGTCGACGTGCCCGTCCACCTCCAGCGGGCCGCAGTGGCCGTGGTCGGTGTACTCGCACAGGCACAGGTCGGCCATCACCACGAGGTCGTCGCCGACCTCGGCGGACAGGTCGCGCAGGGCGGCCTGGACGATCCCCTCGGGGTCGTCGGCGGCCGAGCCGTGCGCGTCCTTGTGCGCGGGGATGCCGAAGAGCATCAGCCCGCCCACTCCGGCGGCGGCCGCCTCGTGGGCCGCCTTGCGCAGGCTGTCACGCGTGTGCTGCACCTGGCCGGGCATCGAGGAGACGGCCACCGGCTCGGTGATGCCCTCCTTGACGAACATCGGCAGGACGAGGTCCTCGGGGCGGACCCGGGTCTCGGCGACCAGGCGGCGCAGCGCCGGACCGCGGCGCAGGCGGCGCGGCCGGACCACGGGGAAGGCGGCGTCGTTGCTGGAGGCGTTCATCACGGGGCTCCCGGGAAAGGTTCGTGCGTCGGTGGCGGTGTGGTCTCTCAGAGCTTGCGGCGGCGACCGCGTCTCTTCTGACTGGGCTTGAGGACGGGCTTGCCCGCCTCGACCGCCTCGCGCCTCTTCTCGGCACCGTACTCCGAAAGGGCGTGTGCGAGGGCGGAAACCGAGGCTTTGGGCGCCACGACGTCGACGCGCAGGCCGAACTCGATCGCGGTCCTCTCCGTCTCGGGACCGATGACGGCGATGACGGTGGTGTTGTGCGGCTTGCCCGCGATCCCCACCAGGTTGCGCACCGTGGAGGAGGACGTGAACAGCACCGCGTCGAAGCCGCCGCCCTTGATCGCCTCCCGGACGGGCGCGGGCGGGGGCGCGGCGCGCACGGTGCGGTAGGCGGTGACGTCGTCGACCTCCCAGCCGAGCTTGTCCAGCCCGGCGGACAGGGTCTCGGTGGCGATGTCGGCGCGCGGCAGCAGGACCCGCTCGATCGGGTCGATCTCGGCGTCGTAGGGCGGCCACACCGAGACCAGGCCCGAGCTGGACTGCTCCTCCTCGGGCGGGGCCAGGTCGGGCTGGATGCCGAACTCGCGCACGGCGCGCGCGGTGGCCTCGCCGACGACGGCGACCTTGACCCCGGCGAACGCGCGCGCGTCCAGGCCGTAGGACTCCAGGCGCTCCCGGATGGCGCGGACCGCGTTGACGGAGGTGAAGGCCACCCACTGGTAGCGGCCGGTGACCAGGCCGCGGACGGCGCGCTCCATCTGCTGCGGGGTGCGCGGCGGCTCCACGGAGATGGTGGGCACCTCCTCGGGCACCGCGCCGTAGCCGCGCAGCTGGTCGGACAGGGCCGCGGCCTGCTCCTTGGTGCGGGGCACCAGGACGCGCCAGCCGAACAGCGGACGGCTCTCGTACCAGGACAGCTCGGGGTGGCGGCCCGCGGCGGGGCCGACGACCATCAGCGCGGGCGCGGTGACGTGGTGGCCCTTGGCGTCCTTGGACTTGAGGTCGGCGACGAGCCGCCCCAGGGTCGAGGAGACCGTGGTCTGACGGGTGGTGCCGCCCGCGCGCACGACCGCGACCGGGGTCGAGGCGGGCCGCCCTCCGGCGATGAGGGTCTTGCACAGCACGTCGAAGCCGGGTCCCTGGTGCTCGACCGGCTCACCGGCGGGCGCGTCGCCGCCCATGACGACCAGGGTGGCGCCGCTGGCGGCGGCCTCGTGCCAGTCGACCCCTCCCCCGCCGTGCGCGCGGGCGTTGAGCACGCGCACCTCGGGGCTGTCCGCGTCCAGCAGCGGCACGCCCGCGAAGGTCGGCACGGAGGTGATCGCGGAGACGCCGGGGGCGACCTCGACCTCGACCCCGGCCTCGTGGCAGGCGGAGACCAGTTCGGCGCCGCGGCAGCCGAAGAACGGGTCGCCGGAGTAGAGGCGGACCACCCGCTGCCCGTCGCGGGCGCGCGCCACCGCCAGGGCGTTGACGTCGCCGCCGCACTCGCCCGCCTCGATCACGGAGACGTCCTCGGAGCAGTGGGAGAGGAGTTCGGCGCGAAAGCCCGAGAGCTCCTCGGCGGCGGGCTCGCGCAGGGTGATGACCACGTCGGCGTGGCTCAGCAGCTCGGCGCCGCGCAGGGTGAGCAGGTCGGCGCCGCCCGGACCGGAACCGACCAGGGCGACGTGCCCGGCCCGCGCTGCGGCGCGCGGCTCCTCCGGCTGGGGGTTGGCGTTGGCGTTCACGTACTGGCTCCTCTGTGTGGGTCGCCGCGCCCCGGTGTGCGGCGCCGGGGGCGGCGGTACGGCGGGCCCAGGCCGAGGAGGCCCGCCGACTGCTCCTGCTTAGGGCGTGTCCCTCTCGGCGAAGGCCTCGGCCACGATGCGGTCGGCTCCCTCGGCGATCATCTGGCGGGCCAGGTCCCGGCCGAGCGCGGTGGCGGCGGCCAGGTCCCCGGGCGAGGCGAGGTCGGCGGCGCGCTCGCGGCGCACGGCCTCGGCCCCGTCGGTGGCGACCACGGCGGCGCGCAGGCGCAGGCGGCCCGTCTCGGCGTCGTACTGGGCGTAGGCGCCGACCGGGGCGGCGCAACCGGCCTCCAGTTCGGAGAGCACGGTGCGCTCGGCGACGACCTCGGCGCGGGTGGCGGGGTGGTCGACCGAGGCCAGGTAGGCGAGGTCGCCGTCGAGGCGCTCGACGGAGCACTCGACGGCGAGGGCGCCCTGGCCGGGCGCGGGCAGCATCTGCTCGGGCTCGAAGACCTCGGTGACGTCCTCGGTGCGTCCCACGCGGCCGAGTCCGGCGTAGGCCAGGACGACGGCGTCCAGCTCTCCGGAGGCGACCTTGCCCAGGCGGGTCTCGGCGTTGCCGCGGATCGGGACGTAGACCAGGTCCGGGCGCAGCGCGGCGAGCTGGGCGACCCGGCGCGGGGAGCCGGTGCCGATCCTGGCCCCCGCGGGCAGGTCGGCGAACTTCAGCCCGTCGCGCGCGCACAGGGCGTCGCGCGGGTCGTCGCGCTCGGGGATCGCGGCCAGCACGAGCCCCTCGGCGGGCGTGGTGGGCAGGTCCTTGAGCGAGTGGACGGCGAAGTCGACGGTGCCCGCGTGGAGCTCGTCGCGCAGGGCGTTGACGAACACGCCGGTGCCGCCGAGCTGGGTCAGGTGCGCCTTGGTGACGTCGCCGAAGCTGGTGATCAGCTCCAGCTCGATCACCCTGCCGGTGCGCGCGGTGATGGCGTCGGCGACCATGCGCGACTGGCTGGTGGCCATGGTGCTGCGGCGGGTGCCGAGCCTGGCCGGGGCGCCGTGGTCGGGTGCTCCGTCGGCCGTCGTGCCGTGGGAGGGCGTGCCGGTCATGACTTCTCCTGTGCGGTCCGTGCCGCGGTGGCGGTGCCCTCGGGGGCGGTGAGCGCCTCGGGGCTTCCGGGGTCGAGTGCGAAGAGTTCTCTCAGTGCCGCCTCGTAGGACTCCCCGTCCGGTGCGGCGGCCAGTTCCTTGACGCGCACGGTCGGTCTGTGCAGGAGCTTGTCGGCGACGCGGCGCATGGCGCGGCTGATCTCCTCGCGCGTGCGGTCGTCGAGGTCGGCGGGCAGGCGGCCGTGCAGGCGCGACAGCTCGGCGTCCACCACGTCCCTGGCCTGGGCGCGCAGGGCGACGACGGTGGGGGTCACCTGGTGGGCGCGGCGGACCGCGCGGAACTCGGTGACCTCCTCGTCGACGATGCCGCGCACGAGGGTGAGGGCGCTGTCGCGGCCGGTGTCGGCTCCGGGAGCGGTGGCGGCGGCCTGGCGCAGGTCCTCGATGTCGACCAGGCGCACGCCGGGCAGCTCGCGCACGGCCGGGTCGATGTCGCGGGGCAGCGCGAGGTCGAGGAAGACCAGGGGCCGCGTGCGCCCGGCGGTGGCGGCGGCCACGGCCTCGGCGGTCAGGACCAGGCCCTGGGCTCCGGTGCAGGAGATGACGAGGTCCACCTCGGCCAGGACCCCGGCGGCGTCGGCGAAGGGGACGGCGCGGGCCTCGACGGTGTCGTAGGCCTCGGTGAGGCACTCGGCCAGGCGCGCGGCCCGGTCGAAGGTGCGGTTGGCCACGACGACCGCCTCGGCGCCCTGGCGGGAGACGGTGTTGGCGGACAGGGCGCTCATGGATCCGGCGCCGAGGACGAGGACGCGCACGCCCGTGAGGGGGCCGTGCGCGGGCCGGGCGAGCCCGGGCGCGTCGGCGGTGTCGCCCGGGACCGCGGACATGGGGCAGCCCGCGGGGGGCAGCGAACCCACGGTCTGGGCGGTCTGGAGGGCGGTGGTCTGGGGAGCGCCGGTCGGGCCGAGCCCGAGGCCGCCGGAGGCGACGGTGAGGCCGAAGCTGACCATGTCGGCGCCCGCGTGGTCGAGGTGGGTCTCGGTGTGGGCGCGCTTGCCCACGCGCAGGGCGCGCTGGCCGAGGTCGTTGAGGACGCGGCCGACGGAACCGGTCTCCTGGCCCTCCTTGAGGGCGTCGCGCACCTGGCCGAGGATCTGTCCCTCGCCGAGGACCATGGAGTCGAGCCCGCAGGTGACGGAGAACAGGTGCTGGACCGCGCGGTCCTCGTAGTGGACGTAGAGGTGCTCGGAGAGCTCTCCGAGGGGGACGCCGGTGTGCCAGGAGAGGAGTTCGGTGATGGCCGAGACGCCGCCGTGGAAGGCCGAGACGTCGGCGTAGACCTCGGTGCGGTTGCAGGTGGAGACCACCATGACCTCGTTGACGGGCTCGGAGCCGACCATCTCGGCGACCGCGTTGGCGCGGGTCTCCCCGTTCAGCGCGACACGTTCGAGGAGCGCCACCGGCGAACTCCGATGGCTCAACCCCACGGCCAGGACACTCATCCGCACTACTCCTATGCAGGCACCACACAGCGTCTTCGTATGCCCCGGCGGCGGCCAGACCGCCGGAGGCGCGGCGCACGCTCGCTCATCGCCCACCGCTCATGCGGGCCTCGCGGCCCGGATCGTCCATCCCTCAGGTCACGTCAGCTCCAGTCCCGCGCGTTCCGCGCCGCGGCCGTCGCCATCGGCCCTGCGCTGCGCGTGGAAGGCGAGGATCTGGAGTTCGATGGACAAGTCGACCTTACGCACATCGACTCCGTCCGGCACATTGAGTACGACCGGCGCGAAGTTGAGGATGCTGGCCACCCCCGCCTCGACGAAGCGCGTCGCCACGCCCTGCGCGGAGACCGCCGGTGTCGTGATGACACCGATGGAAACCCTCTCTGAACGGACAACCTCCTCCAGGTTGTCAATATGCCTCACGTCCAGGGAGGCGACACTCTGCCCCACCATCGCCGGGTCCGCGTCGAGCAGCGCCGCGATACGGAACCCGCGGGTCCCGAACCCCCCGTAGTTGGCCAGTGCGCGGCCCAGGTTGCCTATCCCGGCGATGGCCACGGCCCAGTCCTGGGTGAGACCAAGCTCACGCGAGATCTGGTAGACGAGGTACTCCACCTCGTAACCCACGCCACGCGTCCCGTAGGACCCGAGGTGGGACAGATCCTTGCGCAGCTTGGCGGAGTTCACACCGGCGGCGGAGGCGAGGTCCTCGGAGGAGACGGTGAGGGTGCCGCGGTCCTGGAGGGTCTGGAGGGCCCGCAGGTAGACGGGGAGCCGGGCCACGGTGGCCTCCGGGATGCCCCTCTCCCGGGGCCGTGGTGGACGACTGGTCACAGGCGGGCGCTCCTGGTCGGCGGGCGGGCGCGGGAGGCGGTCCGGGCGGGAGGCGGGCCGCCGGGACCGGCGCGGGGAGCGGACGGGCTGCTGCCGCCGCGCCCCTCGGGCGTGTCTTGGAGTACCTAGATTACGCGCTTGTGAAAGCACGCACAAAGTGGGGCCCGCTGTGACGGCGGGCTCATAAGTTCCCACCGGTAAGGGCCTTGGCGCCCCCGTGGAAACCTCCGGTGCGTACGCCGGCAATTCGGGACAACCAAAGACCGTCATATGTGCATATTTGTGGGCACAGTCGTAGTTTTCGGGCTTACTCAGCTCTCCGGAGGAGCCGTCCCGTGAGAGCGGCCGGAAACGTTTTCGCCCATCGCCCGGGCCGCTGACCGCACATCCCCCGGAGAACCGACGAAAACCCCTTCAGCCGCCCAGGGCGGAGCGCAGGCGGTCCTCGCCCACCCTCCAGAAGTCGTGGCGCCGCCCGTCCACGAACGTCACCGGGATCTTGTCCCAGTACTCCTCGCGCTCGTCCGCGCCGACCTCGTCGAGCTGGCGCACCGCCCGGCTGGCGCCGAGTTCGTCCGTGACCCGCTCGATGACCCCCCAGGCGTCCTCGCACAGGTGGCATCCCGGCTTGCCGAGCATCACCACGCGCGCCTGGCCCGCCCACTGGGGTGTTTCCGCCATGTTCCCCTCCTGTTTCCGGAGCCGTACGGCCCCTCAGCCTCCCGCGAAGGGCGGTAGGACCTCGATCACAGTGCCGTCCGCGACCGGCACGTCACCGTGCGCTCTGCGCCCGACCGGCCGCTCGTCGACCAGCAGCGAGGAGGATCCGAGTACGCGCTGGAAGCGGTCGTCCGGGTGCAGCCGACACGCCGCCTCCAGAGCCTCCGCGAGCGTGGCGGCCCCGACCGTTTCCTCGGCGGTTCCGGCGGCCTCCTTGGCCGCCGCCCAGTACCTGATAGTGCACTTCGCCATCCGTTGATTATCCTTGGTGTTGCTCGGAGGCGACGAATTGGACATCTTCACCGGGGGCAATGGCGCCTTCGATCGCCCGCACAGAGCGGGGTGACGAGAAGAGACGCATGAGCCATCTGCTGCTGTTGACGAACTCGAACGAACCGTCCGACCACGTACTGCCCGCCCTCGGTCTCCTTCTGCACTCGGTGCGGGTGGCGCCGGCGGAGGCGGGGGCCCTACTGGCGTCGAACGCGGGCGGCGGCTCCGGCGCGCCGGTCGACGCCATCCTGGTGGACGCGCGGACCGACCTCGCCGCGGCCCGCAACTTCTGCCGCCTGCTCGACACCACGGGCCTGGACTGCCCGCTGATGGTGATCCTGACCGAGGGCGGCGTCGCGGCGCTGACCCCCGACTGGCAGGTGAACGACTTCATCCTGTCCACCGCCGGTCCCGCGGAGGTCGAGGCGCGCCTGCGGCTGGCCGTGGGGTCGGCCGAGGCCGGGACGGACGACCCCGACGAGATCCGCAGGGGCGATCTCGTCATCGACGAGGCCACCTACATCGCGCGGCTGCGCGGCCGCATCCTCGACCTCACCTTCAAGGAGTTCGAACTGCTCAAGTTCCTGGCGCAGCACCCCGGCCGGGTGTTCACCCGGGCGCAGCTGCTCCAGGAGGTGTGGGGCTACGACTACTTCGGCGGCACCCGCACCATCGACGTCCACGTGCGGCGCCTGCGCGCCAAGCTGGGCTCGGAGTACGAGTCGCTGATCGGCACGGTGCGCAACGTGGGCTACCGCTTCGTGCCCGACCCGGTCGCCAAGGCGCCCTCGGCCGTGCCGGAGGGGGTCGACGCGCCGCCCGCCGCGCGCTCCGCCGAGCCCAGCGCGACCTAGGGCGGCACGCGGGGAGCCGCCTCCCTCCGCCCGAGGACCACCCCGGGGCGCCCGCACGGGCGCCCCGGAGTCGTTTCCGGACACCCGGGGACCCGGCGCTTCCGCGTCCACCGCCGCGGGCCCCACCCACCGCGTTCCAGGGGCCGACCGTCCCGCGGGCGAACGGTGTGAGAACGGGCGTCCGAACACTCGTGTTCGACGGCCCCAGGTCCTAAGATCGTGTGGGCACCCCCACGCCGGGACGTCAGGCGCGGCGAAACTCCCCGCGAGCGGGTGCGCAGAAGCTGCCTTGGCGCGCCATCCGCGAGGAGGAGAACGCCCCGATGCCCACGAACGCCGCGAGACCCCCGCTCACCCCCGGACGCCGTCGCACGGCCATCGCCCTGGGGGCCGTCTTCGTCGGTTCCAGCCTGGTCGCCGCCATGTCCCCGGCCCACGCCGAGCCGAGCCCCTCCGCGTCCGCCTCCCCGGCGCCCTCCACACCGCCGTCCTCCCCGGAGCCGGACCCGTCTGCTGTCGTCTCCTTCGAGCGGGACTCCGACGAGGTGAAGTTGGGCGACTCCGCGGTCAACCCCCTCACCGCGACCAACACCGGCGACGCCAGCGTCTGCCTGCTGGCGATGAGCGTGGACACCGGCGGGTTCGGCGTCAGGGGGTTCACGCCCCAGGAGGTCGCCCCCGGTCAGGAGGCGTCCGCCGGAGAGGTCACCGGCGCGACCCGCGAGCGGGCCGAGGTCACGGCCACCCTCACCTACGCGCTCGCGCAGGAGGGCGTCGCGTGCGCGGCCCTGGAGCCCGCGAGCACGCACACCGTCGCCACCGGCACGTGGACGGTCTCGATCGCCAGGCCCGAGCCCACCACTCCCCCGGAGCAGACCGGGGAACCCACGGACGAGCCCACCGAGACCGAGGAGCCGGACGACACCACGAGCCCCTCCGACACGCCCCGCCCCGACCCCACCCGTGACGACGACCGCGGGGG
>NZ_QPFC01000389.1:0-4182 GCF_003427465.1 Nocardiopsis sp. TNDT3
GCTGCTCCAGCCCGTCGACCGTCCGGGTCGAGGGCTCGCTCTGCTGCGACTGCCCGTTCCCGCCCGTCTCGGAGTCGGTCCCGGCGGTGACGCCGGTGAGCGCGATCGGGGCCACCTCCTGCTCGGGGTCGCCGGCGACCAGGTAGCCGACCGTGCCCACGGCCAGCAGCCCGGCGGCCGCGGCGGAGGAGAGGATGATGATGGTCTTGGTCTGCATCGCGGATCCCTTGCTCACATGCTCGGAGGTCTGTGTACCACCCAGCATGCGGCGGCGCGATGATGGCGGCATGAGGTCCACATGAGGGTCTTCTTCATGTTGCGCTCAGGGACGGTTCAGCGGCCTCCGCCAGGGTGGGAGGCGACACGGGGAAACGGGGAGGGGCACGGCCTTGGCGATTCTGGTGGTGGAGGACGAGGAGGGGATCGTCTCCTTCGTGCGGCGCGGGCTGGAGACGGCCGGTTACCAGGTGCTCACCGCAGCCGACGGGATCGACGGGCTGACGATGGCCCTGTCGTCGGACGTCGATCTCGTCGTCTTGGACCTGGGGCTGCCGGGGATCCCGGGTGAGGAGGTGCTGCGGCGGCTGCGCGCGCGCCGCCCCTCGGTGCCGGTGATCGTGCTCACCGCCAAGGACGCCGTGAGCGACCGGGTCGCCAACCTCGACGCCGGGGCCGACGACTACATGGTCAAGCCGTTCAGCGTGAGCGAGCTGCTGGCCCGCGTGCGGGCCCGGCTGCGCGGCGGCGGCCAGGAACGCGGCGACGTGCTGGCCGCGGGCGGTGTGGTGCTCGACCTCGGGGCGCGCACCGCCTCGGTGGAGGGTCGCACCGTCAACCTGTCGGCACGTGAGTTCGCGCTGCTGGAGGTGCTCATCCGCCATCCGACGCAGGTCTTCTCCCGGCCCCAGCTGCTGGACCGGGTCTGGGGCTACGACTTCGACGGCGCCTCCAACGTGGTGGAGGTCTACGTCAGCCAGCTGCGCCGCAAGCTCGGCAGCGAGCGCATCCAGACGGTCCGCGGCGCCGGGTACCGGCTCGGGGACGGCGCACGGTGAGCCTCACCGGCCGGGTGGTCCTGCGATCGCTGCTGGTCATGGCCCTGGTCATCGGCGGTGTCGCCCTGCTCACCTACGAACTGGTGCGCGTGTCGGGCCTGGCCGACATCGACCACCTGCTGCGCGAGGAGTCGGCGCTGGTCGGCGACGCCCTCGACGGGCGGCTGCCCGCCGCCGCCGGACTCGACGGCGTGGTCTCGGGCCCGGAGGCCGAGCGCGCCGCCCGCCAGGCGCTCGCCGTACGCCCCAGCGGAGCCCGCCACGTGACGCTGGTGACCGTCAACGACGTGCGGTTGCAGAGCACCGGGGGCCCCTCGCGCGTCGCGGGCCTCATGCGCGGCGGCGACGCCCCCGGGCCCGAACCCGGGACCCTGCGCACGCTCGACACCGACGCGGGCCCGCTCCGGGTGCTCGACACCCGGGTCGTGGACGACGCCGGTGACACCCTGGCCGTGGTCACCGTCGCCGCCCCGCTCGACTCCACCCGGGACGCGGCGGCCACCGTCCTGCTGTGGGCCGGTCTCGCCGGGGTGATCGGCGTGGTCGGCGGAGGGGTCGTGCTGTGGCTGGTCGTGCGGCGCACCCTGGGTCCCGTGCGGGAGGTCTCCGACGCCGCCAAGGCCATCTCGCCGGCCGACCTCGCCACCCGCGTCCCGGTGCCCGCCACCCGCGACGAGATCGCCGAACTGGCCACCGAGATCAACCAGATGCTGACCCGCATCGAGCAGGCCGACAGCAACCGGCGCCGGTACCTGGCCGCGATCTCCCACGAGGTGCGCACCCCTCTCTCCGTCGCCGAGGGGCACCTGGAACTGCTGGGCACCGCGGAGGCGGCGGTCGTGCGCGCCGAACTCGGCCGCCTGCGCCGTGTGCTGGAGGACCTCATGGCGGTGGCCCGCGGCGGCGACGAGATCGACGTCCGCGTCGAGGCCGTGTTCCTGCCCGACCTGTTCCACGACGTGCGGGCCCGGCTCGACGCCCTGCCGCACGCCGACGCCGTCACCCTGGAGGAGCCGCCGCCGGACGTCCTGCTCGGCGACCAGTCACGCCTGGAGCAGTGCCTGGCCAACCTCACCGCCAACGCCGTCGACCACAACCCGCCCGGCACCCGCGCCACCGTGACCGCCCGCGGAGGCGAGGACACGATCACCCTCACCGTGACCGACGACGGCCCGGGGATCAGCGCCGAGGTGCTCCCCCACGTGTTCGAACCGTTCGTCACCACGCGCACCACCGGATCGGGGCGCACCTCGGGGCTCGGCCTGTCGGTCGTGCGCTCCCTGGTCGAGGCCCAGGGCGGTGAGGTGGGCATCGACAGCGGCCCCTCCGGCACCGTCGTCAGGATCACCCTCCCGCGTGCCACGCCCTGACCGGTCTCGCGCGGGGCCGGGACCACGCGTCCGGCGACCCGGGGCGCATTCGCTGTTCACACGGGTCCTCCGGGGGAATTCCCCTTCGCCGCGAACCCTTCACCACGAAGGGCGGAAACGGGGAATCCCCCGGAAACGAAGAACGCTTTCCGGAGCGGACGCCCCCTCCGCTCCGGCGCGCGGGGCCCACCGGCGCACACTCCGCGGGGAGGCCGTAATCCCCGCCTTCCGTGATAGTCTCGTAATATCGCCGCAACGCCCCTCACCTGCGCGTACGCCCGTTACGGGCCCCTGACCCGACCGTGGCCGAGTTTTGGGCGGGCCTTGGGGGGCAGTGCGATATGGCAGGAGGTGCTCCGATGGAGACCGGAACAATTGTCATCATCGCCTTAGTGGTGGTGGTCGTCATCGCCGGAGGAATCGCGATCGCCGCGCGGTCCTCGATCCTTCCGGCCCGGCGCACCGCCCGGCTGAAGAAGCGTTTCGGCGCCGAGTACGACCGCGCCGTGGAGGTCCACGGCAACAGGACGGCCGCCGAGAACGACCTGTCCGAGAGGCTCCGCCGCCGCGACAACATGAGGCTCCGCGAGCTGAGCGACCAGCAGCGCGTGGCTCACACCGAGACGTGGGCCGCGGTGCAGCAGGAGTTCGTCGACGACCCCGTCCGCGCCGTCCGCGACGCCCGCGGACTGGTGGAGGCCATCATGGCGGACCGCGGCTACCCCGGCCCCGCGTCCGCGGCCGACAGTGAAGCGGCCTTCGACCAGCGCCTCGACGACCTGTCGGTGGACCACTCCGCCGCGGTCACCGGGTTCCGCCGCGCGCACGCCACCGGAAGCTCCGCCGAGGCGGGTCGGAGCGGCACCGAGCACCTGCGCGAGGAACTGGTGTCCTACCGCGATCTGGTGGAGTCCCTGCTGGGCGGCCTGCCGACGGCCGACGGCACGACGAACCGGAGCCCGGGCGCGGGGCGGACCGCTGTCGACCACACCGCTCCGGCCGCGGGCACGGAGCGCACCGCTGTGGAGCGGCCGCGCCGGGAGAGGGGACCGGAGGCGGGTCTGTGACCGGCCCCGGCAGCTTCTCCGCGAGGAACCGACGACACGAGGAGGCGGACATGGTGGAACGCGTACCCGGCCCCGGCACGAGCCGGGAGACCGAATCGGACCAGTACCGGGCGCGGACGCCCGGAACCGGGACCGGCCCCCGTACCGCGGAGCCGGTGACCGTCGACGCCGAGGTGAACGACCCCGGACGCGGGACCGGCCCCGGACCCACCGGTGCTCCCGGTCCCGACCGCACGGATCCCGTCGGCGGTGACCACACCGGCCCCGCCGGACACGCCAGGCCGGGCGGACGCGGAACCGCGCCGGGCCGGGTGCCGGAGCAGCCCGGCGCCGGAGCGGACCGCCCGGGCTCGGCGGACGGGCCCCGGACGCGGGGCGCGAAGCTGGAACGCGTCCGGGAGCGCTGGAACGCGACGCAGGGCAAGTTCGTCGACGACCCCCACGGCGCCGTGCGCGAGGCCGACGCGCTGGCGGCGGAGGTCGCCGACGCCGTGGTCGCGGAGATCGAGGAGCGCCGCTCCGCGCTGCGCTCCGCGTGGAACGAGGGAGAGGGCACGGACACCGAGTCGCTCCGGGTGGCCCTGCGCGACTACCGCTCCTTCGTGGAACACCTGGTCAACACCAACACCTGACGGCGTGCGGACGCCGCGAGCCGTCCCGGGAGGGGCCGCCCACCGCCGAGCGCGGGGG
>NZ_QPFC01000390.1:0-2076 GCF_003427465.1 Nocardiopsis sp. TNDT3
ACCGCGGGCACGGTGAGTGCCCGCGGTGGACGGCCCCTACTCCACGGGGACCTCGAAGGTCCCGAAGTCCGCCGCGTGGAGCGTCACGGCGTCCGTCTCCGTCGGCGGCGCCGGGAAGTAGACGAAGACGCGTTCGGTGTGGCCGGTCTCCAGAGGCTGTACCGGCCACTGCGGGGTGGACAGGTACCGGGCGCGCTCCAGGTCCTCGGTCGGCCGGGGGCCCACGCGCACGGCCCGGTAGCGCACGTCCTCGTTCCCGCCGACGGTGAGGTTGAACGCGGTGAACCGCCCGCCCGGGTAGTCCCGGGAGTTGAGCGGGCGCAGCACCGGCGGGACCGTGCCGCCGGTGTCCAAGTGGCGGATGTCGAAGACCCCGACGAGGTAGGCGCCGTCCCGGTACAGCGGACGCACACCGAGTTCGTACTCGGCGTTGCCCTGGACCAGGCCCGCCTCGGCCGTCTCGATCACCTCGCCGTCCTCGGCGCGGAAGGGCGCCGGGGGAGCCGCGGCGCCGGTCGGGCCGTCGGGCGACCCGGTCCGCTGTTCGGTGCCGGTCCGGGCGTCGCCGGGCTGCCTGATCTTGTAGGAGACCTCCACACGGCGGTTGGTCGCCCGTGCCTCCTCGTCGTCGGCGCCGCCCTCCTCGACGAGGGGTTCCTCGGCCCCCCTCCCTTCGATCTCGTACTCGTACTCGGTGCCCAGACCTTCCTCCAGGACGTCCAGGACGGCCTGGGCGCGGCGCTCGGACAGGTCCTGGTTGTAGTCTTCGCTGCCCCGGCCGTCGGTGTGGCCGACGACGCGGATGGGCGGCCGCGAGGGGTCGGCGTTCTCCCGGGTCTCCTGTACGACCTCGGCCAGCACGTCCTCGGCTTCGGGGGTGAGGGTGGCCTCGTCGAAGTCGAACAGTACGTCGGCGTGCAGGCCGATGGTCTCCTCGTCGGTGGTCGAGGTCCGGGTTCGGGAGGAGTCCTCGATGATGCTGTACAGGTCGCGGGCGTAGTCTTCGGGCTCGGAGGTCATCTCCGCCTCGCGCAGGGGGACGGCCACCGTGTCGCCGGGGTTGATGTCGGACGGGTCGACGCTGTCGCCGGGCGGTTCCGCCGGGGGTTCGCCGTCGATGACCGGGATACCGGTGAACTCGCCGAACGAACCGTTCACGACCAGGGTGATCCGCTCGGTGTCCTCGGGCAGCGGGGGAAAGTGCACCTGGTACTCGTAGTCGGCGTCCATCACCCAGTGCGGGACCACCTCGCTGCCGATGGTGGTCTCCCCCGACTCGTCGCGGACCGGCGAGTAGAAGGCCTGTTCAAGCGGATCGACGAGGTTGAAGGCGCTGTGCTGGCGGTCGAGGGCCCCGGTGCCGAAGGGGGCGGGCAGGATCAGGTCCTCCCTGTCCTCGTCCTGGTCGTTGAGGGGGGTCACCGTGAACCGCAGGACGCTGCGGTCCTCCCAGCGTTCGACGTGGTGCACCGAGATCCGGGTCCGGAACAGGTTGGACCCGATCAGCCCTTCCCGTACGTAGGGCCCCTCCGGGTAGTCCGCGGTGTCCTGCCGTCCTTCGCTGTCCGGTTCGGGGCGGGGCTCGTCCCGGGAGCCCGGCAGGGTGCAGCCCGAGACCAACAACGTCACGCACGTGAATACGGCCAGCCATGATCGCAATGCCATGGGTTCCTTCCTCAGGGGGTGGTCTGCGCGGTGTTGGATGCCCGGCGCGTACGGTCGGTTTCCACCTGCCTACGCCCGTACCGGCCCCGCTCCGGACTACCCGGCGTCGCGGGTCCACCGCCCCATGGCGGGCCACTCCCTGTCGGGATCGTGCACGGGAGTGAACCCGCACCGGAGGAAGAACTCCACCCTGCCCTCGGCGCCCTCGCCCTCCTCGGGCAGCAGGAACACCCACTCGACCCCGGCCGCGCGGGCCCGGTCCACGAACCCCTCCAGCAGGCCCCTGCCGACCCCGCGCCGTCTCCACCCCGGGTCCACCACCACCGCCAGCACGTATCCGTGCGGCGGCGGTGCCGGGCTCCCCGACCCCTCGTAGACGCCGTCCAGCACGCCCTCCACCCACCCCACCAC
>NZ_QPFC01000391.1:0-9380 GCF_003427465.1 Nocardiopsis sp. TNDT3
ACGCTCCCCTCCCCGGTCCGGGACGCGGGAACCCGCGGACACACCCCGGGGAGAGCATGGGCGACGCGGATCACCCACCCCATTCCGAACCCCTCCACCAGCGTTCGCGTCACAAAGTCGGCGTCGAGCCCCGGAAATGTCTGCGTCACCGCCCATTCGGGCAGATCCCGAATCCCCTTCCCTCCCGACGAAGGATTGCCATCGGTTCGTTCTGCCACGGCCGAATGGCGCACATGCCAGGCGGCGAAGAGGCCCTTCGCCTTTTCGGTGCGCACGGGACCGAGGGGAGGAACGACAGGTGGATGACGGCAAGGGCGCCGCAGCCGGAGAAACAGCGGGTACCGCACCGGATTCGGTGCGGAGCGGGGCCGGGCGACTCCCCGCGCACCGGGCGGGCCGCGCCTTCGTCAACACGATTTCCGAGAACCACGTCATCCACCTCTCCGACCGGCTGTCCGTCGGCGACATCCGCATGGTGCTCATCGAGCGGCTCCGCAGCCTCGTCCCCCAGCGGCGGCGCGCGGCTCGCGGCGCTCTCGGAGATCCCGGACCGGGCCACGCACGAGACCGGTGACGACGCCTCGCCGGGGGCCTCGCCGCTGGTGGACCGGAGCAACCGGCAGGAGGCCCCGCCGGAGAGCGGCAACGCCACCGTCGGCTTCGCGGCCACCGCCGAGCAGGCGGTACGCCTCGAACTGCACCGGGCCAAGAACGCCGGACACGTCCCGCTGCCCCCGCCCGGTGCCGCCGCTCCCGAACAGGCCAGGCCGAAGGTCTCCCTTCTCCGGCGCGGGATCAGGAAGGCGGCCCGCACCACGAGGACCGAGGTCTCCCGCCGCATCCACGGCACCACGCCGCCCAAGGACGGTCCGAGCCGCCGATCGCGCTGACGGACTCCGGACCGGTGCGCGCGTGCGCCCCGGCGCGGAGGCGTCGGGTGTTCCGCCCCGCCCGGCGGACCGCCTGTTGCAGCCGGTGCCGCGGACCCGGGCCTCCGGGGCGCGCGGGCACCCCCGTGGCTATCATCCCCTCATCACGTGCCGGGGCTGCCCCTGCCCGGACCCCACCGGACGGATTGGACCCCCCGTGCAGGAGACTCATCCGCCGACCGACGCGCTCACCGCGCTCGCGGCGGCGTACGCCGAACGGCTCGACCGGCACACCCCCTTCTCCGGGATCTCCCGGGACGTTCTCCAGAGCGCGTTCGACGCCTGGCGCGGCACGCACCCGGACGCGGCGCAGACGCCGGAGCACGCACGCAGAGGGGTCTTCCGCTACGACCTCCGCAGGCCGGACGATCTGCGGGCGCTGGCCGACGCCCTGCTGAGCGTGGGCGACCCGCTGGCCGCGGCGGCCGTCCACGCCGAGCGGGCACGGCTGGAGGACCCCCTGAGCCGCGAGACCCGCACGAGGCGCGCGGAGACCGAGTACGTGGTGGCGGGCCTGTTGGAGCAGGCGGGCCGCCCCCATGACGCGCTCCGGGCGTACGTGTCCGCGGTCGAGGGGTTCGCCGCGGACCCGGGCCGCGCGGAGGCGGCCCGGGCGTGCCAGGAGGCGGCCCTGCGCATCGAGGGGGCGGAGGACGTCCACGCGGAGGCGAGCCGGGTCGCGCGGGAACGCAGGTCCGTGCACGCCGCGAACGCCGTGGCCGCCGAGCGGGCCCGGCGCGCCCGGGAGCTGGCCGGGTTCCACCGGGACGGCCGGTCCACGAACGGCGTCCACCGGCCGGAGTTCCAGAGCACCGACCGGCTCTTCGAGCTGCTCCGGCGGCACCTCGGGGACGAGGACCACGCGAAGGCGGAGGTCGTCTCCTGGGAGATAGCCGACCGCATGTCCCACCAGGAGCCCGGCTTCCTCTCCCTCCTCAACCAGACGACGCTCGCCGAGCTGCTGGAGGCACGGACCGCTCCGCACGCGGCCGAGGGGCTGCGGGAGGGCGTCTACCTCTCCTCCGTCCGGCTGTACGGGCACAGCGACCCGCGAACTCTGGAGGCGGCCCTGCGCTACGTCGACAACCTCAAGTCGACGGAGGCGTACGCGACGGCCTTCCGCGTCGCCCGGCACGCGCTGCGGAAGGCCTACGCCGGGCGCGTCCGCGAGGTGCTCCGTTCGCTGAGGCCCGGCCGCGGGGCCGCGCCCTCCGTGAGCGGGGAGCTGTTCCGCGCGGCGGTGCGGCCGCTGGAGCTGAGCGCCCAGCTCGCCGGTGCTCGCGCCGACCTGGCCGAGGCGGGCATGGAGGACCGGCGGACATCGGAGCGGGTCCAGGGACCTCCCCGGCTCTACACGAACACCGGGCACCGGCTGCGGGACGCCTTCGGCGGACCCGCCAGGGGAGGCGGAGCACGAGGGGAAGCGCCCCGACCCCGCATGACGCTCCCCGGGCCGGGGGCCCGCCGTGCCCGCAGGTGAACCGCGGCTCCGGTCGCGCTGGAGGGGCCGGGGGTAGCGGCGCGGCGCCGCCCTCCCGGCTTCTCCACCGGGGAGGGCCGCGGGCGGCGGCGGCCCGCTGTCCGCGACGGTGCCCGTCCCGCCGGACCCCGCCGGGGGGAGGGCGGTGTCGGGCCGCGCGGACAATGGGGGCATGGACGACTCCTCGATCGACGCCGCGCAGGCCCTCGCCGACCCCGTGCGCCGCAGGCTGTACGAGTACGTGGCGGCGGCGCACGGAGAGGTCAGCCGCGGCCAGGCCGCGGACGCCCTCGGCATCCAGCGCACCCTGGCCGCGCACCACCTGGACCGGCTGGCGGACGCGGGTCTGCTGGAGGTGGCCCGCCGCAAGGTGAGCGGCCGCGAGGGGCCGGGGTCGGGCCGTCCGGCCAAGCTGTACCGGCGCGCGGACCGGGAGCTGTCGCTGCACCTGCCGCCGAGGGACTACGAGCTGGCCGCGCACGTGCTCGCGGAGGCGGTGGAGCGGCACGGGGCCGAGGAGGCCCTGCACGCCGCCGCCCGCGAGGAGGGCCGCCGCATCGGCGCGGAACACCGGGAGGAGCCCCTGGTGGACCTGCTGCGCGCCCGGGGCTACGAGCCCGAGGAGGGGGCGGCCCGCGCTCCGGGGGGCGACTCCGGGCCGGACAAGGCCCCGGGGGAGGACGGCGGCGTGCGGCTGCTCAACTGCCCCTTCCACACCCTGGCGCGCGCCTTCCCCCCGCTCGCCTGCGGACTCAACCTGGAACTGCTGCGCGGCCTGTTGGAGGGGCGCGGCGAGGACGGTGCGGGGGCCCGGATGGACGCCCGTCCGGGCCGGTGCTGCGTGGTGATTTCCAAAAACAACGGACATTGACATAGAAGACCGGCCGTGGTGTGCTGTGTCCCGTGAACGAGACCTCCCCCTCCGGGTACCACCTGGCCCAGATCAACGTCGGCATCCTCAAGGCCCCCCTCGACGACCCCTCCATGGCGGGTTTCACCGCCCGCATCGACCCGATCAACGCGCTGGCCGACAGCGCCCCGGGGTTCGTGTGGCGGCTGGTGGAGGAGGGCAAGGAGGACGCCACCGGCCTGCGGCCCTTCGGCGGCGCCCTCCTGATCAACTACTCCGTCTGGCGGGACGTGGAGTCGCTGTGGAACTTCACCTACCGCAGTGAGCACCTGGAGCTGCTGCGCGGACGCCGGGAGTGGTTCGAGCACCTGCGGGAGGCGTATCTGGTCCTGTGGTGGATTCCCAGCGGTACGATCCCCACTGTCGAGGAGGCCGGAAGGCGCCTGGACCTGTTGCGCGCCGAAGGCCCCACCCCCGAGGCCTTCACGCTCAGGTCACCCTTCCCGCCCCCGACAGATCGCGTTCCGCACGCCTAGTCATCCCTCGGGTACCTTGGGTAGTCTTGCGGGCGTCCGTTGAGAGCAACCGGGAGTTCCGTCATGCGCATCACACCGTTCGCCGTCGGCCTGGCCCTGACCGCGACCCTCGCCGCCGGATGCGCGCAGCCCGATACCGCCGAGGACGGCGGCTCGGCCTCCCAGGAGTCCCCGCAGACCACGCCCAGCGCCTCCCCCAGCGTGACCGCTTCGATCTTCCTGCCGCCCGGCGAGGGCGCGGGCGCCATCACCTACGACGAGACCGCCGTGCCCGAGGGCGCCACTTCCGACGTGCAGGTGCGCGCCCAGGACGGGCAGACCCACGTGCAGTTCACCGGCACCAGCCTGGAGGGGGGCCGCGACTTCGGCGCCCACGTGCACACCCGGCCCTGCGGCGACGACCCGGCCGACGCGGGCCCCCACTACCAGAACGAGCTCGACCCGGCCGCCACCGAGGACGAGCCCTCCAGCGACCCCGCCTACGCCAACCCCGAGAACGAGGTCTGGCTGGACTTCACCACCGACGACGACGGCAACGCCCGCGCGACCAGCACGGTGGACTGGGAGTTCCGCGAGGGCGAGGCCCAGTCGCTGGTGCTGCACGAGCACCACACCCACACCGGCGAGGGCGAGGCGGGCACCGCGGGCGACCGCCTGGCCTGCGTCAGCGTGGACTTCTGACGGACCGGCGGTCCCCGGTCCGGTCCGGGGACCGCGCCACGGCTCAGTCCGGGACGACCCGGCGCAGCAGGAGCCGCTCCCCCAGCGCCCACGCACTGGAGGTCAGCAGGTACAGCCCCGCCGCCAGCGGCACGAACGCGGCGACCGCCACGGTCGTGAACTGCATGTAGGTCAGGAGGCCGGGGAGCTGGGGCCGGCCCGGGTCGGCCTCGGCGCCCGCCCGCATCGCGGGCAGCATGAGGTAGCGGCGGTTGGCCCAGGCCACGAGGGCGATCAGGGCCAGGAGCGCGGCGAACACGGCCGCCCCGCCCGCGCCGCCCGTCAGGGTCGCGCCCAGTTCGACGCCGCCGAAGGTGTGCGCGAGCATCTCCTCCTCACCGCTCCCCGCTCCGATGAACACGCCGTAGAGGGCGATCATGACGGGGACCTGGGCGAGGGAGGGCAGGCAGCCCGCCAGCGGGGAGGTGCCCGCCTCGGCGTAGACCCGGCGCTGTTCGGCGACGAGCCGTTCGGGGTTCCCGCGGTGCCGGGCGGTGATCTTCGCCAGCTGCGGGGCCAGGCGCGCGCGGGCCTTCTCGGCGCGGACCTGCACCACCCCGAGGGGGACGAGCAGGAGGCGCACGACCACGGTCAGGGCGACGACGGCCAGCCCGGCGGCCAGGCTTCCGGTGAGGGGGGTGAGCAGTGAGGTGAGGGCGGACAGGACGGTCGAGAGCAGGGTCATGGCGGCCGCGATCGGCCCGAGGCTGTACAAGGCGGGAAGGCCCTTCGTCCGGTGGGAGGGGAACAGACGTCGGGCCGCTCGTGACCGCGCCCGCACGGGGCGGAGCACACATCCGGGGCGCGGCGCGTGCGCGCACGCGCGAGCATGTCGGAGAAGGGGTCAGCGAGCGGCCGGAAGGGCCGCGCCGGGGGCTCTGGGACGGGGCCGTCCCGCCGCGTCGGGGTCACACAGGGTGAGTACGGGCAGGCGCGCGGACCTGCGGCGCATCGCGCGCACCGCGCCCGCGGCGGCGTCGCGCGCCGGGCAGGCCCAGGTGCCGCGCAGGACGTACCAGGCGACGGCCGCGCCGACGGCGGCGACCAGCAGCGCCAGGGAGCCGGGGACCGGCAGGAGTTCGGCGGGGACCACGCCCAGCATCAGGAACTCGAAGAACGCGAGAAGGAGGCTCACGGCGCCCTCACCTCCCCGTTCCGGTCGAACCGCATTCTACGCGCGGCGGCGGCGCCCCCACAACGCCCGGCCGCGCCCCGGGGCGTGCGGCAGCGGCGGCCGACGGGCGCAGAAATCCGCCGACACTCCGCCGGGGCTCCTCTCGGTTCTCGTGAAGCTGTAGCTAAATGACACAGAGTAACCAACTCCGTGCTCGCCGGGCGCCCCGTGCGGGCCGGCAGAGAAGGAGAGTTACCGTGCCGATCCGCCCTGCGAACCTCGCCACCATGTCCGCCACCATCGCCGGAGCGATCGCCGGGCTGTCAAGCAGACAGGACCAGGCTCCCCCGGTCCGGGTCACCTTCGAGTCCGGCTACCAGCAGACCGTGGAGAACGGGGGCTGCCGCACCCTCAAGACGGGGCAGGGGGGCGTCACCGGGATCTCCACGGAGAGCAGGGTCAAGTTCGCGCTCTTCGCGGGCACGAGCTGCCAGGGCAGCCGCGCGCTGGCCTCCGGACACGGCTCGGTGAGCTTCGGCGACCCGGTCCTGGCGGGCGCCATCGTCATCGGCTGAGGGCCGGGGCGGGCGCTCAGGCCCCCGCGGAGCCGCGGATCCGGGCGACGTCCGCGGGCAGGGCCTCCAGGACGTCCCCGGGAGAGCGCAGCACCGCGCCCGCGACCGCGTGGCCCAGGCCCAGCCGCTGTTCCACGGACAGTCCGTCCAGCAGGCCGGACAGGAAACCGGCGGCGAACGCGTCGCCCGCGCCCACCGCCTCGACCACGTCCACCGGCGGGGACGGCACGAACACCGCCCCCTCGGAGTCGAAGCAGGTCGCGCCGTGTTCGGCGTCCTTGACCACCAGGACCGGCACCTCGGGCAGCACCGCCCGCACGTCCTCGGCCGCCGGGGTGCCCCACAGCCGCTCGGCCTCGTCCCGGCCCACGAAGACCACGTCGGCGCGGCGGGCCAGGTCGAGCAGCACCGGCGCGGCGGTCCTGGCCCCCCACAGCGCGGGCCGGTGGTTGACGTCGAAGGAGCGCAGCGCGCCGTTCCCGGTCCGCCGGTCCAGCAGGTGCTCCACGAGCGCCGCGGCGCGCGCGGACAGGGCCGGGGTGATGCCGGACAGGTGGATCACCCGGGGGTCGCGCGCCCACACCCGCTCGGCGTCGGCGGCCGACAGCGCGGAGGCGGCCGAGCCGGCGCGGTAGTACAGCACGCCCGCGCCGCCGGGGCCGGTGTCCTTGACGTACAGGCCGGTGGGGCGCTCGGGGTCCACCTCCACGCCGGTCACGTCCGCGCCGCACCCGGCGACGGCACCGGTGACGATGCGGCCGAAGGGGTCGTCGCCGACGCGGCTGACCCAGGCGGCGGTGTGCCCCAGGGCCGTCAGGGCGACCGCCACGTTGGACTCCGCGCCGCCGGTGCCCACGATCAGCTTCGTTCCGGCCGCGAGCGCCTCGGCCGAGGCGAGCACCGCCATGGTCTCGCCGACGCAGACGGCGTCGGCGCTGCTGGTCGGCCCGCTCCCCGCGGGGGTCGGGTGCTCGCTCATCGGCGGTTCCTCCGGACGGATCGGCCGGGCAGGCGGTCGGTGCGGCGGCCGTCCCGGACGGTGAAGTCACCCGACACGAGGACGTGGTGGATGCCCCGGGGGGCCAGGCGCGGTTCCTCGTAGGTGGCGAGGGCGTCCACGGTGGCGGGGTCCAGGACCACCAGGTCGGCGACGGCGCCGGCCTGGATGACGCCGCGGTCGGTGAGGCCGAGTCTACGCGCGGGCCGGGAGGTGAGGTGGCGGACGCACTCCTCCAGCGTGAGCACGCCGAGTTCGCGCACGTAGTGGCCCAGGTAGCGGGGGAAGGTGCCCCAGCCGCGCGGGTGCGGCCTGGCGCCGACGAGGATGCCGTCGCTCCCGGCCGTGTGGGAGCTGTGTCGCATGATGGTGCGGATGTTCTCCTCGTTGCCCACCTGGAGCAGGCAGCCGCTGCGCAGCTCGTCGGCCACGAGCAGGTCCATGTAGAGGTCGCCGGGGAGTCGGCCGCGCGTGCGCGCGAGGTCGGCGACGGAGGATCCGACGGCCCAGGACAGCCCGGGGTCGGCGACGCCGGTGACGACGATGGCGGACCAGTCCATGGGGACGCCGTGGTTGCCGTCGGTGCCCTCCTCCTCGATCTCGCGCAGGACGCGCGCGCGGGTGGGGGCGTCGCGCAGGCGCTCCAGGGTGGCGGCGGTTCCGCCGACCTGCACCCAGCTGGGCAGCGGGGCGCCCAGGTGGGTGGCGCTGGCCCGGTAGGGGTAGCTGTCGAGGGTGACGTCGAGGCCGTAGTGGACGGTGGCCTCGTCGATGGCGTCCAGGACCTCGGGGGCGCGGCCCCGGTTCTGCGGGAAGTTGACGTGGCAGTGCGCCAGGTGCAGGGCGACCTGGGCGCGACGCGCGGTCTCCAGGCACTCGCGGTAGGACTCCACGACCCGGGAGCCGTAGTTGCGGTGGTGGGGGCAGTAGTAGCCGCCCGCGGCGCGGACGGGTTCGAGGAGGGCGACGATCTCGTCGTCGGTGGCGTACATGCCGGGGGTGTAGGTCAGGCCGGTGGACAGTCCGTGCGCGCCTTCGGCCATGCCCCGGGCGACGATCCGGCGCATGCGGTCGAGTTCGTCGTCGGTGGGCGGGCGGTCCTCGCCGCCCAGGACGGCCATGCGCACGTTGCCCTGGGGGACGAGGACGGCGGCGTTGACGGGGGCGCCCGCGTCGATCCGGTCGAGGTACTCGCCGACGGTGCGCCAGGAGTGGTCGAGGTCGGGTCGGCCGTTCCACGCGGCGAGCTGGGCGCGCAGCTCCCCGGCGGTGTCGTCGGTGACGGGGGCGTAGCCGAGCCCGTCCTGGCCCAGGACCTCCAGGGTGACGCCCTGGAGGGTCTTGGCCTCGTGCGCGGGGTCGGCGAGGACGGCCAGGTCCGAGTGGGAGTGCATGTCGACGAACCCCGGGGTGACCGCGAGTCCCTCCACGTCCACGACGGCGCCCGTGGTGCGCGCGCCGCCGGGTGGGACGATGTGGGCGATGCGGCCGTCGCGGAGGACGAGGTCGGCGCGGCGGGAGGGACCGCCGGTGCCGTCGACCACCAGTCCGCCGGTGAGTACGGTCTCGGAATGCACTGTTCCTCCGTTCGACGTACCGGTCACCCCGGCGCGGCGCGCGGCCGACCGGTGTCCGGTGTGGCCAAGATACGCTGCCCGGAAGAAAATTGGTAACTTTGTTGCCAGTAAAGCGCCCGTGAAACGGCACGGGCACCGGCGCGCGCACGCGCCGCCGGAGCAGACCAGCGAAGGAGTCCACGGATGTCCAAGAAGGCGGTCCGCACCGACAACGCCCCCGCTCCGGCCGGGGCGTACAGCCAGGGAGTGGTCGCGGGCGGGTTCCTGTACACCGCGGGCTTCGGCCCGCAGGAGCCCGAGACCGGCCGCGTGGCCCCGACCGTGGGCGAGCAGACCGCCCAGGTACTGGCCAACATCTCCGCCGTGCTCGCCGAGCACGGCCTGACGCTGGACGACGTCGTGAAGGCGACCGTCCACCTGGAGAACCTCAAGGCGGACTTCCCGGAGTTCAACGCCGTGTACGAGGAGCACTTCAGCGCCCCCTACCCCGTGCGCACCACCGTGGGTTCGGACCTGGCGAACATCCTCGTGGAGATCGACGTGGTGGCCAAGCTCCGGGACTGAGCCCCGCCCGGTCGGCCGGGGCCCGCGCGGGCCCCGGC
>NZ_QPFC01000392.1:0-7491 GCF_003427465.1 Nocardiopsis sp. TNDT3
GCTCGGGGCGGGTTCCGCAGGCGTGCGCGGCCGCTCTGCGTCCGGGGCTGCCGTCAGCTCTCACCGTTCCCCCTCTGCTGTGTGGGGGCGGGTGCGTGCAGCGCGCCGTCGTGCCACGGTTCGGGGACGGGTTCCTGTGCGAGCGGGTGGCCGTGCGGGTCGGGCAGGAGGTGCTCCCCCGGCGGAGCGGTGCCGCCGGGACCGCCGGAGGCGGGAACGGACCTCTGCGGTCCGGTGTGCGCGAGGACGACGCCGTGCGGGCCGGGCCGGTCCGGCTGCGGGGAGAAGGGCTGCGGTCCGGTCTGTCCGGAAGGCGGCACGGGGGCCTGCGGGCCGGTCTGCCCGGCGGAGACCGCGGAGGGCTGCGGACCTGTCTGGCCCGCGTGCACGGGGACCCGTGGTTCGGCCCGGTCCGCCCGTGGCACCGAGGGCTGGGGGCCGCTCTGGCCGAGAGGCGGCACGGGAACCTGCGGACCGGTCCGGTACCGCTGTGCCAGGGGCTGTGGACCGCTCTGCCCGGAAGGCGGCACAGGAACCCGTGGTTCGGCCCGGTCCGATCGCGGTACCGAGGGCTGGGGGCCGCTCTGGCCGAGAGGTGGCACGGGAACCTGCGGACCGGTTCGGTCCGGCCCCGGCGCGAAGAGCTGCGGACCTGTCTGCCCCGAAGGTGTGACGGGCGCCTGCGGGCCGGTCCGGCCGTGGACGGTGCCGTCCGCGCCGTGGCCGCGCGTGGTGAGGGCGGCCCTCGCGGGAGGCGCCCCCCACCCGGCCGGAACGCGGGCCTCCCGTCCGTTCGCCGCCGGGCGGCCCGTGGGCGTGCCCGCGACCGTCACGAGGTTGTCGACCGGCTCCAGCAGCGAGGCGGGGATGAGCACGGTCGCCCGGGTGCCCCCGTAGGGAGAGGGCCGCAGCCAGACACGGACCCCGTGCCGCCCCGCCAGGCGGGACACCACGAACAGGCCCAGCCGGGGGTCCTCGGGCAGGGCCATGACGTCGAACTCGGGGGGCTGGGTGAGCGTGCGCTCGGCCTCCGCGTAGCCGCGCTCGGACATGCCCAGGCCCCGGTCCTCGATCTCCACCACCAGCCCCTCCGCGGCCGGGGTGCAGCCGACGTCCACGGGCGTTCCCGCCGGGGAGAACTGCGTGGCGTTCTCGACCAGCTCGGCGAGCAGGTGCACCACGTCGGCGACCACCTGCCCGTGCATGAGCACGCGGGGCGCCGAGGTCAGGCGGACGCGTTCGAAGTCCTCGGTCTCGGCGATGGCGGCGCGCAGCACGTCCACGAGCGGGCGGGGCTGGCGCCAGCGGCGGGCCGACTGCCCCCCGCCGAGGATGATGAGGTTGTCGGAGTAGCGGCGCGCGCGGGTGGCCAGGTGGTCCAGGCGGAACAGGCGGCGCAGCGCCTCGGGGTCCTGTTCGTGGTACTCGATCTCGTCGAGCAGGCGGAGCTGGCGCTGGACCAGGGCCTGGTTGCGGAAGGCGATGCCCAGGAAGGCGCGGTTGGCCCCCCGGCGGATCTCGGCCTGGAGCACGGCCGACTCCACGGCGGTGAGCTGGGCGGCGTCGAAGGCCTCGGCGACCTGGCCGATCTCGTCGTCCCCCCAGTCGTCCAGCGGCGGCAGCTCCTCCTGGACGTCGACCTTCTCGCCGCGCTGGGCGCGGTCGACGATGTCGGGCAGGTCGCCGTCGCGGTCCAGGATCTGTTCGCGCAGGTGGGTCAGGCGATCGGTGAGGCGGCGCGAGGAGCGGCCGACCACGGCGATGGCCACCGCGCCGCCCGCCAGGGTGAGCGCGGCCGCCGCCACGCCCAGGAAGACGCGCAGCAGTGCGGCGCTCCAGGCCAGGTCGACGGTGCGCCGGGCCTGGAGCCCGGCCAGGTCCTGTAGCGCCAGGGCGGCCTCTGCGGAGGAGTCGTCCCACGACTGCGCCCTGATGCCGACGTCGGCGTTCCAGTCCGAGCCCGTGGTCCCCTGCCCGGGTTCGTCCGGTTCGGCGAGCGGCTGTCGGGTGACCACCCGACGGCTCAGCTCCTCCGCCCGGGACCAGGCGGGCAGGGACACCAGCTCCTCGTAGCGCGCGGCCACGCTCGGGTGCATCGCGGCGCTGGCCGGCTCCAGGGTGTCGCGGTAGGCGGCGGTGAGGTAGGTGAAGTGCGCCGTCTCCTCGTAGCTCATCTCGCCCCGGGCGATGGCTCCCGCGAGCAGCGCGTCGGCGGTGGAGTAGGCGGAGGACGCGCCCATGAGCTCGCTGGTCAGGACGGCGTCGGTGAGGTTCTCCCCGCCGTCGGTGGTGTGCACGAGCGCGGTGATGGCGCCGGTGGTGCCCGCCAGGACCTCGCCGTAGCGCAGGATGGTCCCCTCCTGCCCGAGGTCGTGCGCGTCCACGTCCGCGCGGACCTCGTCGAGGATCCCGGCGCTGTCCACCAGGTCGGTCGCGCTGCGTTCGACCTCGTCGTCGCGGGTTCCGCGCAGTCGCTCGGCGAACGCGACGGCCTCGGCCATGGCGGTGTCGGTGGCCTCGCGCTGCTCGTCGAGGGCGGCGCCGACCTCGTCGTCGCGGGCTCCGGTGCTCTCGAATCGGCCCAGGTGGACCAGGGAGAGGCGGCGTTCGGCCCGCACCTCGTCGGCCGCGGCGGAGAAGACCTGTGTTCCCTCGCGCGCCTGGACGACGGCTCCCATGAACTGGACGGCGCGGATGGTGCCGATGGCGGCCACGACGAGCCAGAGCGCGAGGAAGCACAGGCTCGGGATCAGCACGATGCGGGTGAGCTGTCTCCGGATCGTGGGCGCGTTGTCGCGGGTTCTGCGCATGGCCCCCTCCGGCCTGTGCGGTTGCCGGGCGGCGAGAGGGCGCCCCGGCGGCTTTCGGTCGGTCAAGCCGAGGCTATCGAAGAATCCTTGCTTTATGCTGTCAAACGATCACTATAAGTTGCCTTTTCTTGGCGCGGCTCTCTCCCCCGGATGTGTTAAAGGCCGCTCTCGGGACGAGAAACCGCAGGTCCGGACGCCGGGCGCACGCGACGGGGGCCGCCCGCTGTGCGGACGGCCCCCGGGAGGCACACCCTCGTGTGCCGGGGTACGGCGTGTCGCGCCCTCGGGGCGCTGTCGGGGAAGGCTGCGCTCGTCGCGGCCGCGCGCCGTCAGGACTCCGGGCGGTGCCGGGAGCCCACCGGGGCGGGCAGCTCCTCGACCGTGGGCGGCTGCTCCACGCCAAGGGAGTTGAGGACCTCGGCGTAGCGCAGGGCGGCGATCTTGCCCAGCAGGCTGTCCGCGCCCAGGGGCGCGCCGAGTCTGGCGCCGAAGCGCGCGGCGAGCGCCTCCAGCTCCTCGCGGGGCAGCTCCGGCCCCAGGGCGCTGGGCGCGATCACCGGACGCTTGCAGCCGCCCTGGCGCAGCTGGCCCACGACCTGCTCGACCGCGGCCTCGTTCTCCAGGTCGGCGGGCAGCACGGTCAGGCCCAGGCGCGCGGCGAGCAGCACGGCGCTCACCCCCGCGGCCCCGGCCGCGGCCTCGCCGCCCACGGCTCCGACGATGATGCCGTCCGCCATGGTGGTGTCACGGGCGACGACGCTGATCAGGCGCATGCGGTCCGCGCGCACGTATCCGGACTCGGCCAGCCGCAGGTGCAGCACCTCGGCGAGCATGGGGTGCGGCCCCAGGCCCTCGGTGACGCGCGCTTCGGCGCCGGTCCGGGCGACGGCCTCCTCGATCGCCGCGGACGTGCCCGCGTGCGGTGCGGTGACCAGCGGGACGACGACGGCGGACAGGGGGCTGCCCTGGTCGTCCTTGAGATCGGTGAGGGCCTCGGTGAGGCTCTGTTCGTCGCCCTCGGTGTGGCCGTAGCGGATGGTGACCTCGGGGCGGTAGGCGCGCACGAGGTCGGCCATCCGGGCACCGATCGACTCACCGTCGGCGCCCCTGGCCCGGTCGGCCGTGCCCGGGACCGCCATGATCAGGGCGGGGGTGCCGAACCAGTTGTCGAAGGACAGCGGGTTGCGGTGGCGGCCGGAGCGCCGCTTGGGCAGTTCGCGTGGGGGAAGTCGGTCAGAGTTTCGCATACCAGGATTCAGATGAGAGGCGGATGGGGTGCCCGGTGGGGCCGGTGGTCACTGCCGCGACATTGTAGCGTTCGGCACCTTGTTGCATGGGCGTGTCCTCCGAACGTATACCGGATCGAATCCGCAGGGATTGTCCGGGTCGGCGACCCGCACGTGTCACCCGCTCATGACGGGGCTCCGGCCCTGGATCACGTGGGTGACCAGCTCCACCAGCACCTCCTTGCAGGACTCGCGCTCGCGGGCGTCGGCCATGATGACCGGCACCTCGGCGGAGATGTCCAGCGCCTCGCGGACCTCCTCGTGGCGGTAGACGGTGGAGCCCTCGAAGCGGTTCACCGCGACCACGAAGGGCAACCCGCGGCGCTCGAAGAAGTCCACGGCGTGGAAACAGGTGTTCAGGCGGCGGGTGTCGGCCAGGACGACCGCGCCCAGCGCCCCCTGGGAGAGCTCGTTCCACATGAACCAGAACCTGTCCTGTCCGGGGGTGCCGAACAGGTACAGGACGATGTCGGGGTTGATGGTGATGCGGCCGAAGTCCAGGGCGACCGTGGTGGTGGTCTTGTCCTCCACTCCCCCGAGGTCGTCCACGCCGTAGCTGGCCTCGGTCATCACCTCCTCCGTGCTGAGCGGGGTGATCTCACTGACGGAGCCGACCAGTGTGGTCTTGCCCGCGCCGAATCCCCCCGCGACGATGATCTTCACCGCCTGGGGGATCGCTTCCTGCGGCCTGGTGTCAGAGTCTGCGGATGCCATCGAGTACCGCCTGAAGTACTTTCTTCTCGGGAAGCTGGGTCATGGGCGCCCGGGTGCGCACGTCGCCGTCGGCGAGGAGGTCTCCCAGGAGCACCCTGACGACGGTCAGGGGGATGTCGAGCCGGGCGGAGATCTCGGCCACCGATATGGGTCTGCGGCACAGGCTCAGGATGGCCTGCTGTTCGGGCTCTCCCTCCCGGTCCCCGCGGTCCGCGGCGGCGACGACGATGGTGACCAGGTCCAGACTCGGACCGGTGCGGGGCCGGGTGCGGCCCCCGGTCATGGTGTACGGGCGCACGAGCTGTCCCGAGGGGGCGTCACCGAGCACGACGCCCGCCGAGGGTCCCTCCGACGTCGGGTGCCCCCGTCCCCTGTACCAGGCCAGTGCCCGGCGGCCGGACAGCGGCTGCGCCGCCTCGTCCGGGGCCGAGGGCACGGCCGGCGGCGCTCCGCGCCGCTCTCCGGACGTGCTCATGAACCGGCGCTCCCGGTGACGGTGAGGTGGTCCGGCCGGCGCGGCGCGGCGGTGAGGAACTGGCCCACCCGCTTGACCCGCAGGTTCATCTCGTAGGCGACCAGCCCGACGTCGGCGTCCTCGGTGGCCAGCACCGCCAGGCACGCTCCGGCGCCCGCGGCGGTGACGAAGAGGTAGGAGTGCTCCATCTCCACCACGGTCTGGCGGACGTCGCCGCCGCCGAAGTGTCGGCCCGTCCCGCGCGCCAGGCTCTGGAACGCCGACGCCAGGGCCGACAGGTGCTCGGCGTCCTCGGGGGCCAGCCCCCGCGAGCCTCCGAGCAGCAGTCCGTCGGCCGACAGCACGATCGCGTTCTCGGCGCCGACGACGCGGTCGACCAGGTCGTCCAGGAGCCAGTCCAGATTGTCAGCGGCCTTGCTCTTGCCCACCATGTCAGTCGCTTTCTCCCGTGTGATCGTCGGCGCTCGCACCGACCTGACCGTCACTGCTGTGTTCACGTCCGTCGGCGTCGACCCCGATGTCCGCGGCCCGGCCGCGCCGGGTACCGGCGCTGAAGGCGTCCATCATCTGCCGCGCCTGTTCGGGGGTGCGCCGTGAGGAGCCCGGGGGGTCGGCGTCGTCCCACTCCGGCGGGTCCGCGGCTCTGAGCTGGGGGGCGAGGCTGGCCTGGCGCCTGCGCCGGGGAAGTCCGGGGCGGCCGGGTGCGGCGCCGACCCGGCCGGACCCGGGTTCGGTCCCGGGAGCGGCGTCCGCGGTCTCGGAGTCGGGCACGGGCGCCGGTACCCGGCGCAGCAGGGGCGTGCCCCGGGCCGGGCGTGCGCCGTCGCCGTCGCGGGGGACCGGACGCAGGAGCGGCCGGCTCCGGTGGGGGGCGTCCTGCGTGGTGAGCGCGTCACCGTGCTGCGCCGACGGCTCACGCAGTACCGAGTGGGCGCCCTGGCGGATGGCCGCGCGGGGCCGTTCCGGGGCGCTGGACGAGGAGGCGACCAGGGCGCCGGGGATGAGCACCACGGCCCGGGTCCCGCCGTAGGGCGAGTGCCGCAGCTGCACCCGGATGTCGTGTTTGGCGGCGAGGCGGGCGACGACGAACAGGCCCAGGCGCGAGTCCCCGCCGGAGGTCATGACGTCGAACTCGGGCGCCTCGCTGAGGGTGCGGTTGGAGCTGGTCAGGACCTCCTCGGTCATGCCCAGGCCCCGGTCCTCGATCTCCACGGCCACGCCCTTGGGCACGGACTCGGTGGCGATGGTGACCTGGGTGTGCGGCGGCGAGTAGGCGGTGGCGTTCTCGACCAGCTCGGCGAGCATGTGGATGACGTCGGCCACCGCGGCGCCGGACAGCGACAGGTCGGGGACGGAGGTCAGTCGGACCCTGGTGTACTCCTCGGTCTCGGAGATCGCGCCGCGCAGGATGTCCACGAGCGGGACGGGGTGGCGCCAGCGGCGGCCGGGCTGGGCGCCGCCCAGGATGATGAGGTTCTCGGCGTGGCGGCGGCCCCGGGTGGCCAGGTGGTCGAGCTGGAAGAGGCTCTCCAGCAGGTCGGGGTCCTCCTCCTCGCGCTCGACGCGGTCCAGCAGCTGGAGCTGGCGCTGGAGGAGGGACTGGTGGCGGTGGGCGATGCCGAGGAAGACCCGGTTGACGCCCGCGCGGATGTCGGCCTGTTTGACGGCGGCGGCGACGGCGGTGCGCTGGGCGATGTTGAAGGCGTCGGCGACCTGGCCGACCTCGTCGTCGCCGTGGTCGAGCTGCTTCATCTCGGTGTCGAGGTCGACCTGCTCCCCCGACTCCAGGCGGCGCACGATACGGGGCAGGTCGCTGCGCGCGCTGCCCAGGGTGTCGGCGCGCAGCTGGGCGAGCCGGTGGGTGAGGCGTCCGGCGGAGCGGGCGGCCACACCGTAGGCGAGGGTGCCCGCGAACAGGGAGGTGATGCTGCCGCCCAGCGCGAGGGTGAGCATCCAGGAACTGGCCTGCTCGGTGGCGGTGACGACGGAGGCGGCGCGCGTGGCGGTGATGTCGGCCAGTTCGGCGTTGACCTGGTCGGCGGCCTCGCGCCAGCCCCCGAGCCCCTCGGGCGGCGTCGGGTCCCGGGTCTGTTCGCCGCTGAGGACGTCCACGATGACCGGGGCCTCGTGGGTGGCGAGGGTGTCCGCGATGGCCAGGGCGTCCTGCCAGGGGCGGCTCTCGGCGAGTGCGGTCAGGGCGGGGGGC
>NZ_QPFC01000393.1:0-14780 GCF_003427465.1 Nocardiopsis sp. TNDT3
GGAGGTCTGGGGTTCGAATCCCCATAGCTCCACGGACGAAGGGCGACCCTGCTCGCGCGTGAACGCGCTCGCCGGGTCGCCCTTGGTGCTTTCCGGGGGGAGGCCCCCGAACCCCCCCGGGGTGCCCCCCTGTGGTCGGGGCCGTGGTGGTCGGCGGGGTGGGCGGGGCGCTCTCCCGTGACGTGATGCTTCGCCTCTGGGCCCCTGCGACCGGGGGCGCGGTCGGCCTTCTTCTGTTTGATCGAAGTGGTTCCTCACCCTTGACTCGTAGTGTGCTGTGGCTCATAATCAACGTATTGGTTGATTAACAGGAAAGTTGAATACGCAGATGGCGACCGACCCGTTGAGTCTCACGTTCGCCGCACTGGCCGACCCGACCCGTCGGGCGCTGCTGGCGAGGCTCGCCGAGGGCGAGGCCACCGTCAACGAGCTGGCGGAACCGTTTCCCATCAGCCTTCAAGCGGTCTCCCGACACCTGAAGGTGCTGGAGCGGGCGGGTCTGGTCAGCCGGGGCCGCGACGCGCAGTGGCGCCCCTGCCGACTGGAGACCGCCCCCCTGGAGGAGGCGACGGGGTGGATCGAGCGCTACCACCGCCAGTGGGAGGACCGCTTCGACCGGCTCGACGCGGAGATCCGCCGGATCCAGCAGGCACAGACCACAGGAGGACAGTCATGAGCGACCTCACGGTGATCGCCGAGCCCGGACGGCACGACATCGTCGTCACGCGCAGCTTCGACGCGCCCCGCGACGTGGTGTTCAGGGCCATGACCGATGCCGAGCACCTCGCCCGCTGGTGGGGGCTCAAGGAGAACGAGACCGTCATCGACCACGCGGACCTGCGCCGGGGCGGTTCCTGGAGGTTCGTCGAGCGCGCCCCCGACGGCCAGGAGTACGCCTTCCACGGCGTGGTCCACGACGTCGTCGCGCCCGAGCGCTTCGTGCAGACCTTCGAGTTCGAGGGCATGCCCGGGCACGTGTGCCTGGAGACCACCACCCTGGAGGAGGGGGACGGCCGCACCCTCTACACGTCGACCACGGTGTTCCAGAGCGTCGAGGACCGCGACGGCATGGTCGAGTCCGGCATGGAGTACGGCCTGAAGCAGTCCATGGACGCCCTGGACGAGCTGCTGGCCACGATGGGCTGAAGCGCCTCCGGGCAGGATCGGCCGGGCCCCGGCCGATCCTGCCTGTGGACAACGTCCGCCCTGTCCTCCACGGCCGGTACTGTCGATCCGTGGCAGATCTCCCCGACGTTCCCACCCTGCTCGACGCGGCCGTCGCCGCCCTGGGCGGCAGCCGCCGCGAGGGCCAGGCGACCATGGCCGGTGCCGTGGCCGAGGCGGTCGACAAGCGCGAACACCTGGTGGTCCAGGCCGGTACCGGCACCGGAAAGTCCCTGGCCTACCTGGTGCCCGCGATCAGACACGCCATGGCCAAGGAGAGCACGGTGGTGGTCTCCACCGCCACCATCGCCCTGCAGAACCAGCTCATCGAGCGCGACCTGCCGCGCCTGGCCAAGGCCCTCACGCCGATGCTGCCCCGCGAGCCCACGTTCGCCGTGCTCAAGGGCCGCCGCAACTACCTGTGCCGCAACCGGCTCCAGACCGCTGGCGAGGAGGCCGAGGACACCGAGCTGTTCGACCCGCGCCAGCTCTCCTCGCTGGGCCGGCAGGTGGCACGCCTGCACGAGTGGGCCGAGGACACCGTCACCGGCGACCGCGACGAACTCGTGCCCGGCGTCAGCGACCTGGCCTGGCGCCAGGTGTCGGTGGCCGCCAACGAGTGCATGGGCGCCCGCATCTGCCCCTTCGGCCAGGAGTGCTTCGCCGAGTTCGCCCGCGAGGCCACCCAGGGCGTGGACGTGGTGGTCACCAACCACGCCATGCTCTCCATCGACATGTCGCAGGGCTACCACATCCTGCCCGAGCACAACACGATCATGATCGACGAGGCGCACGAACTCGTCGACCGCGCCACCTCCGTGGCCACCGGCGTCCTGGGCGAGCGCACCGTCAACGCCGCGGCCAAGCGCGCCGCCCGCCTGGTCGAACCCGGGATCAGCGAACGCCTGACCGAGTGCGCCGACGGCCTCGCCCTGATGTTCACCGAGTCGCCCGACGGACGCCTGGACCACATCGACGACGCCCTGGCCAACGCGGTCGCCGCCACCCGCGACGCCGCCTCGGCCTGCGTCACCGCCATCGGCCCCTCACCCGGGGAGCTGGACCCGGACGGCGCCAGCGACCGCCGCCTGGCCCTGGCCGCGCTCGGCGAGGTGCACGACACCGCCGTGCGCGTCCTGGAGTCCTTCGAACCCGCCCTGCGCGACCGCACCGAGGTCGTCTGGCTGACCAAGACCCCCGGACGCCAACCCGCGCTCCACGTCGCCCCGCTCGGCGTGGGCGGACTGCTGCGCGAGAAGCTCTTCGGCGACCGCACCGTGGTGCTGACCTCCGCCACCCTCACCCTGGGCGGCTCCTTCGCCTCGCTGGCCAACCAGTGGGGCCTGGGCCGCGAGGTGGCCCAGGAGGCCGCCGAGCGCGCCGCCGCGGGCCGCGGCCCGGAACCGGCCGAACCCCGGGACGAGGACGGTCCCGACGACGAGGACGGCCCGCACCGCGCGGCCGGGGAGCCCCGCTGGCGCGCGCTGGACGTCGGCTCGCCCTTCGAGCACGCCCGCAGGGGCATCCTCTACGTGGCCACCCACCTGCCGCCGCCCGGCCGCGACGGCCTCGCGCCCGCCTACCTGGACGAGATCAGCGAACTCATCGAGGCCGCCGACGGCCGCGCGCTGGGCCTGTTCTCCTCCATGCGCGCCGCCCAGCAGGCCGCAGAGGAACTCCGCGAGCGCCTGGACCAGCCGATCCTGTGCCAGGGGGAGGACTCCACCGGGCAGCTGGTGCGCCGCTTCGCCGAGGAGGAGCGGTCCTGCCTGTTCGGCACCCTGTCGCTGTGGCAGGGCGTGGACGTGCCCGGACCCTCGCTGTCCCTGGTGATCGTGGACCGCATCCCCTTCCCCCGGCCCGACGACCCGCTGGCCTCCGCGCGCCAGCGCGCGGTCGCCGCGCACGGGGGCAACGGCTTCCTGTCGGTGGCCGCCACCCATGCCGCCCTGCTGCTCGCCCAGGGCACCGGGCGCCTGCTGCGCTCCACCGAGGACCGGGGGGTCATCGCCGTCCTGGACCCGCGCCTGGCCACGGCCCGCTACGGCGGCTTCCTGCGCGCCTCCCTGCCGCCCTACTGGGGGACCACCGATCCGGCGGTGGCCAGGTCCGCGCTGCGCCGCCTCGCGGGCCAGCCCGAACCCGCCGCCGGGTAGGGCGCCGGGGCCGGACCGCGCGAGCGCGGTCCGGCCTCAGCCGCGCGTGCGGTAGCCGAACAGCCGGACCGCGTACGCGGGGGACCCGTCGTCCTCCGCCTCCTGGATGAACCAGCGGTCGTCGTGTTCGCCCACCAGGAGTTCGTTCCACATCATGTCGATGAGCTTGAGCCGGGAGACCACGGACGCCTCGGGGTCCAGCACGATCGAGTAGGCGCGGTCGGTCAGCCGCTGGGTCACCATGCCCACGGACTGGCCGTCCCAGATCGCCGGGACGGGGGCGTGCCCGACCTCGACCCCGCACAGCCGCAGCTGCTCCACCTCCTCGTCGAGGGCCTCGGCCGCCAGGGCGCCGTCCAACCGCAGGGCGTCCTCCAGTTCGTCGCGGTCCTCGTCGGCGCGCATGTAGGCGTGGTAGGTGCGGTAGCCGCAGGTGCGGCACTTGCGCCAGACGACGCAGCGGGCCAGTCCGTAGGCGGACTGCGCCTCGCCCACACTCTGGTAGTCGCTCACCTCGCGAATCGTGCCGCAGTCGCAGCACAGGGCCGTGAGATCCTGCTTCATCAGAGTCCCCCCTCCGAGGCGAGTATGCGACGGATGAAGCCCGTTAGGGAACCCGTTCGGCGAGGAAGTCACGGCAAGGACTCGTCATCAATGCCCAAAATGACCCGGTCGCGGGTTTCGGACCATCCCCAACAGCGTGTCGGTGTGGCGAGTCTTACGCTCGCCCGGTACGCCCGCGCACCCTCACTCGTCCAGTGACAGGCCGCGCTTGTTGCGTGCGCTCCAGTCGCGCATCCGCTGCGGGTAGCCGACGATCTGCACGTCGTAGGCCGGGACCGCCAGGTCCCTGGCCACCTTGCGGATCACGTCGGGCGAACCGCACCGGCGGCGGATCCACTCGCCGTCCGTCGCGACCGCGACCGCCGTGGCCCGCGTGGCGAAGGTCTCCGGTTCGACGAAGAACTCCACACCCACCCGGCTCTTGGCGAACTCGATCAGCGCCTTGATGTCCGAATCCTCGGATTCCCGGTCGAAACGGGCCTTGCCCTTGCGGTTGGCCTTGCGGAGTCCGAAACGGTCTCGCCATCCCATCGGCGCTCATGTCCCCTTGGTGCGGCTCGGTGCGGCTCGGCGCGGCTGGATGCTCGGGACCTCGCGAAGGCCCCCGCCGGGCGCCACGGCCCCCGAGTCTAGCGGTCCGGGACGGCCCCGACAGGACGCCTATCCCCGTACTCCGCGGCTTTGCGCGTTTTCCGGACAGCCCTGTCACCGCGCTGCTACGTTCTGTTCTCACGTGGTGCTTACAGGGGGTGCAGACCATGCCGATGTGGACGTGGGCGGGGGAGACCGCACGACGACTCCGGGCGGCCGGGCAGACGGAGCTGGCCGAGGCGGTCGCGAGCCTGCCCGTGCTCTGCGAGGCCGGGGACCCGGTACGTGTGGAGGCCGTGGCCCGCTCGGCGCTGCGCACCGCGCGCCGACTGGTCGCCGAGGCGGGCGCGACCGAGGCCGCGGTCCCGGGGGTCTTCGGCCCGCCGACCCTGTTCTTCCTGGCGCACTGGCCCCTGGCCGTGCGCGTGGGGGCCCTGGCCGAGGGCGGGCGCGCGCTCGCCCAGGTGAGCGCGGCGGCCGACGACGAACCCGAGCCCCTGGTCCACGGCCCGCTGCCGGTGTCCCTGCTGGAGACCCTGGTGCGCTGCCACGCCAACATCGACGCCCGCGGCACCACCGGACAGCGCCGCGAACTGCTCTCCACCCGGCGCCTGGCCGGTTGGGAGCGCACCCCCGCCTGGCCCTCCTTCACCCTCGCCCGGGTGAACCTGCTCATCGACGAGGACATGGCCGACCGGGCCGAGAACGAGCTGCGGCGCTACGAGCACACCGCCACCGGCCCGGCCATGCTCGGTGCCGACGGGGTGTTCACCCTCGTCAGAGCCCTGCGCCACCAGGACGAGCACGCCCAGGCGCTGGAGGTGCTGGACCGTATGGAGGCGGAGCTGGTCCTGGACGAGGCCAACCCGCGCCGGGCCGCCCTGCACCGGCGCATCCGCTTCGAGCGCGCGCGGCTGCTGTCCTGGCTGGTCCGCCTGGGCCACTGCCCGCCCCAGGAGGCCATCGTCCCCCTGCCCACCGTGGAGGAGGCCGAGGCGTACCCGAGTCTGCGGCCCGCGTGGGTGGAGGCGGTGGAGAACCTGGTGTGCCAGGGCGCGGTGCGCAACGACTGGCGGCTGGGAGTGCGGGTGACCACCTGGTCGCGCTACTTCGAGCGGGTGGGGGCGCCGCGCCGCGGAGCCGAGCTCGCCCTGTCCGCCGCCCGCCTGGCCTCGGTCCGCGGCGCCCGCTGGGTGGCCACCTGCTCCGCACAGAGGGCGGAGCGGCTCATCGGGGAGCTGGGGAGCACCGAGGAGATCCTGGGCGACCTGGCCGAGGCGCGCGCCATGATCGCGATGATGCCCCCGGTCCGGCCGCTGGCCCCGGCCGAGGACGTGCTGGACTTCCTGCGGGCGCAGCCCGTGGAGGAGGTCGACCCCGAGCAGCAGGCCGAACAGGTCAACGCCGCCCTGGAGAGGATGCCGCACGACACCCCGCTGCTGACCGCGCTCGGCCAGGTCGGCCGGACCCTGATGCTCTCGGACGCGGCCACCGAGCCCCAGTGGCGCCACGTGCGCGAGCAGCCGGGGGACCAACGCGCGGCGCTGTCCCTGCTGGAGACCCTTCTGCACGACAACGACACCGTCGGGGTGCGCACCCTCGTGAGCACCCTCGCCGCCGGCGCGCTGGACGGTCCGGTGCGGGCCGGCGCCCCAGGGCAGGGGACCCTGGCGCCCCACCCCTGACGGGTGGGTCGCGGACGCCCCGACAGGGAACGCCGGCCCGGTCGCGGCGCTCAGCCCGTCGGCGGGGGGAGCATCCTCACGCGGTCGCGATGCCCGGCCCGTCAGCACGAGGGCGCTCTCGGACGGTCACGGCCTCCGGCCCGTCAGCGGGGGAGCGCCTTCACACGGTCGCCGCGCCCACCCCGGACGCCAGGGAGCGCCCCGCGGGGTAGGACAGCGCGGCGGCGGGCAGCCGGGAGGGACGGCCGCTGGCCAGCACGCGTACCCTGCCCGGCGCGGTGCCCACGGGCCTCTCGCCGATCCGGCGCAGGGCCTGCGCGGCCACCGCCCCGGCGGCGGTGAACAGCTCCGCCCGCCCGCCCAGGGCCGCGGAGATCTGCGCGCCCACCAGGTCGTAGTGCGTGCACCCGAGCACCACGCCGTGCACGTCGCCGGGGGTCAGCTCGGCGGCGTAGGCCACCGCGTCGTCGATCAGCCGCGGGTCGGCCGACTCCACCGCCTCGGCCAGCCCCGCGCAGGCCACCGCGGTCACCTCCACGCCGCGGGCGAAGGTCTCGACGAGCTGCCGTTGGTAGCCGCTGCGCGTGGTCGCGGCGGTGGACCACACCGCGATCGGCCCTCCGGCCGCCGCCGCGGGCTTGATGGCGGGAACCGTCCCGATCACCGGGACGTCCGGCTCGAACTCGGCGCGCAGTTCGGCCAGCCCGTGCACCGACGCGGTGTTGCACGGCACCACCACGGCGTCCAGCGCCGCGTCCCCGGCGGCCTCCTGGGCGGCCCGGGCCCCGGCCAGGGCGCGCGCGACGATCTCGTCCGGGGTACGCGGACCCCAGGGCATGTGGTCCGGGTCCATCGACAGGAACAGGTCGGCGTCCGGCCGTGCCACACGCAGGGCCGCCGCGGTCGAGAGCATGCCGATACCGGAGTCAACGAGAGCGATACGCACGAATCCCGATCCTACGACCACCTCCGCACCGCACCGGCGGGGCACCGCCCGGCGGCGTCGGATCCGCCCGCGGCACCCGTGTCCCGGACGCGACCGCAGGCAGGACGACTAGGGGCAAGACACGGAACAAATGGGGTGGCACAAAGCCGTTACCGGTAGGTAGAACTGAGTGGATCGGCCGTCCCAGCCGCCCGGCGGCCATGGCCGATCCGGCACGCGAGTGCGTGTCGCCGACACCGGAACGGGAACTGGGATGACTCCTCAACAGCAGGGCACGGGCAGCGCCACCTCCACGCGGACGGGGCTCGCCGAGCACATAGCGGCGGTCCACAAGCTGCGCCGCGACTACCGGGCCCTGCCCAAGGAGGCACCGGTGCGCCTGGCCAAGCCCACATCCAACCTCTTCCGGTTCCGCGAGCCCACCGGCGCCCCGGCCCTGGACGTGTCCGCCTTCACCGGCGTCATCTCCGTCGACCCCGTGGAACGCCTCGCCGACGTCGGCGGCATGACCACCTACGAGGACCTCGTCGCCGCCACCCTGCCGCACGGCCTCATGCCGACGGTCGTCCCCCAGCTGCGCACCATCACCCTCGGCGGCGCCGTCACCGGCATGGGCATCGAGTCCTCCTCCTTCCGCAGCGGCCTGCCGCACGAGGCCGTCCGGGAGATGGAGATCCTCACCGGAGGCGGCGACGTGGTCACCGCCACCAGGGACAACGAGTACAGCGACCTCTTCCACGGCTTCCCCAACTCCTACGGGACCCTGGGCTACAGCCTGCGCCTGCGCGTCGAACTCGAACCGGTCTCCCCGTACGTGCACCTGCGCCACGTGCGCTTCCACAAGGCCGCCGAGGCCATGGACGCCCTCGCCCTGGTCTGCGCCGACCGCGAGTACGAGGGCCAGCCGGTCGACTTCGTGGACGGGGTCGCCTTCGGCCCCGACGAGCTGTACCTGACCCTGGCCCGCTTCACCGACGAGGCCCCCTGGACCAGCGACTACACCGGCCAGGAGGTCTACTACCGGTCCATCCAGCACTACGCGGGCAGCGGCCCCGGCGACTACCTCACCATCGCCGACTACCTGTGGCGCTGGGACACGGACTGGTTCTGGTGCTCCCGGGCCTTCGGCACCCAGCACCCGCTGGTGCGCGCACTGTGGCCGCGCTCCCTCAAGCGCTCCGACGTCTACCGCAGGCTGGTCGCCTGGGACCGGCGCACCGACTTCTCCCGCCTCCTCAACCACTACCGGGGGCGGCGGCCCAAGGAGCCCCTCATCCAGGACATCGAGGTGGGCGTCGAACGCGGCGCCGAGTTCCTCGACACCTACCACGCCGAGATCGGCATGACCCCCGTGTGGATGTGCCCCCTCCGGCTCCGCGAGCCCCGCCGCCCCGGCCAGGGCGGGGGCGAGCACGTGTGGCCGCTCTACCCGCTCGACCACGACCGCCTCTACGTGAACTTCGGCTTCTGGGGCCTGGTCGACATGAAGCCGGGGCAGCGCCGGGCCCACCACAACCGCCTGGTGGAGGAGACGGTCGCCGAGCTGGGCGGTCACAAGTCCCTGTACTCGGACTCCTTCTACGAGGAGGAGGAGTTCTGGCGCCTGTACAACGGCACCGCCTACGCCGGGCTCAAGGAGGCCTACGACCCCGAGGGCCGGCTGCTCGACCTGTACGCCAAGTGCGTACGCAACCGCTGACGGCACGAGACCACGGGACGCGACCCGAGGGGACGTCACCGCGTCCGGTATGAGGGAAGGACAGAGCAATGCGGCTCGCTGAGATCTTCGAACGCGTCGTCGGACCCGACGCGCCCATCCGGTTCACCGCCTACGACGGCAGCAGCTCGGGGGACCCCGGCAGCGACGTGGCCCTGCACGTGCGGACCCCGGTCGCGGTGAACTACCTGGCGCAGTCCCCCAACGCCGTCGGCCTGGCCCGGGCCTACGTCTCAGGCCACCTGGTGCTGGAGGGGGACATGTACACCGCCCTCAGACGCATGGCGGACTTCGTCTTCGCCGACGGGTTCGGGGTCTCGGTGCGCGACGCGGTCGAGATCGCGCGGTCGGTGGGCTGGGTCAAGTTCGTCAACCGGGTCGCCCCGCCGCCGCAGGAGATGCGCCAGGGCCGCCTCAGCGGACTGGGCTGGCGCCACTCCAAGCAGCGCGACGCCGAGGTCATCCACCACCACTACGACGTCTCCAACGCCTTCTACGAGATGGTCCTGGGTCCGTCGATGACCTACACCTGCGCCGTCTTCGACGACGAGGACGGGGCCCGGGACCGGGTCGGCCGCTTCGACGGAGCCCTGGAGAGCGCCCAGTTCCGCAAGTACGAACTCATCTCGCGCAAGCTCGGCCTGGAGCCGGGCATGCGCCTGCTCGACGTGGGCTGCGGCTGGGGCGGCATGGTCATGCACGCCGCCCGCGAGCACGGGGTCCGTGCGCTCGGCGTCACCCTGTCCAAGGAGCAGGCCGAGTGGGCGGCCAAGAGGATCGCCCAGGAGGGACTGTCCGGGCTGGCCGAGGTCCGCCACATGGACTACCGCGACGTCCCGGACGGCAGCTACGACCGGATCAGCTCCATCGGCCTGACCGAGCACGTGGGGGCGGACAACCTGGCCTCCTACTTCGCCTCGCTCAACGACAAGCTCGTGCCCGGGGGACGCCTGCTCAACCACTGCATCACCCGGCCGCGCAACGACCTGCCGTCCCTGAACCGCAGGGGCGTCATCAACCGCTACGTCTTCCCCGACGGGGAGCTGGAGGGCCCCGGCCGGATCCAGACCGCCATGAACGACGCCGGGTTCGAGATCCGCCACCAGGAGAACCTGCGCGAGCACTACGCCCTGACCCTGCGGCACTGGGGCGCCAACCTGGACCGCAACTGGGACGAGGCGGTCGCCGAGGTCGGCGCGGGCACCGCCCGGGTCTGGCGGCTCTACATGGCCGGGTGCGTGCTCGGCTTCGAACGCGACGTGGTGCAGCTGCACCAGATCCTGGGCGTCAAGCTGGACGGCACCGAGGCGCACGTGCCGCTGCGCCCCTGGTTCTGACCTGCCGCCCCACCCGCCGCCGCGGACCACCGCACGGGGCGCCGCCCGCACGGGCGCGTCGAAGGTCCTCCCCCCTCCTTGTTCGCCGGGGGAGGACCTTCGGCCTGTCAGGGGTCGGCCGGGTCCGCTTCGCGGCATTATGGACCCGGGGCGTGTCCGGCGGACGCACACCCCGCCGCGAGACCGGCGGGACCCAGCCCGGCACACCCCGGCCGCACACCCACCAGAAGGGACCACGACGTGTCCTCATCCTCCGACGGCAGCACCGACGGGACCACGCCCGCGCCCGACGCGCCCGACCACGTCAAGCGGACCGCGATCGACCTGATCGAGGCCTACGCCGACCGCAACCGGCAGGAGCTCGACGAGGTCGTCCCGCGCGCCGCCGACGACGTCGAGGCCGTCACGTCCGAGCTCAAGGTCATCGCCGCCTTCCTCGGCCGCCGCGTGCAGCAGACCGGCGTGGTGTGGAAGCCCGCCGACTCCCGCGAGGCCGTCGCCCGCATGGTCGCCGAGATGCTCCCGCCCGAGCTGGAGTTCGCCGTCTCCACCGCGTGGGAGGCCCACTCGGTCGGTGAGGAGGAGGCCGCGGAGCGCTTCACCCGGGGCGACCCCATGGTCTACGTGCACATGCTCGCCGCCTTCGGCGCGGCCATCGGCCTGGCCGTGTACAAGCGCGCCGAACTCCTGTCCACCCTGCGCCAGGTCACCGGACTGTCCGAGTAAGGGCGCACAGCAAGGGACAAACGGGACGAAAGGGACTCGTGCGACACGCCGTACCGGCCGCGACACTCCGGATATGTCCAGCCTCCTAACGGCTCAGACACAAAAGGTAGTGGTTTACTTCACTCGACGCGGTTCTTTACGTAGGTTTCCTACCAACCCTGAGGGGACCCTCGAAAGGAACGGGAGGCGTGCCGATGGCCCGCAGAAGAACCCACAAGTACGTTCCGCTCCCCGCCGCCGCCGCGGCGCTGGTCCTGGCCGCGACGGCGTGCGGGAGCGGAGGAGGCGGGGCCTCCGGCTCCGACGGCCTCCTGGTCTGGATCATGCAGGGCACCAACCCCGACGAGACGGGGTTCTTCGAGGCGGCCAACGCCGCGTTCACCGAGGAGACCGGCATCGAGGTGGACGTCGAGTTCGTGCCGTGGCAGGACGCCCAGAACAAGATCTCCACCGCCATCGCGGGCGGCACCATGCCCGACGTCGCCGAGCTCGGCAACACCTTCACCCCCGGTTTCGCCGACGCCGGAGCCCTGCACGACCTGTCCGGCTACGACATCGACACCTCCCAGTACATCCCCGGCCTGATGGAGATGGGCCAGCTCGACGACGGTGTCTACGGCGTGCCCTGGTACGCCTCCATCCGCTCCGTCGTCTACCGCACCGACGTCTTCGAGGAGCACGGCCTGGAGGTCCCCGAGAACTGGGAGGAGCTGCGCGAGACCGCCCTGGCCCTGTCCGAGGCCGAGGAGGACATGATCGCCTTCCCCGTGCCCGGAGACGCCCAGTACTCGGTCATGCCGTGGATCTGGGGCGGCGGCGGGGAGATCGCGGTCGAGCAGCCCGACGGCACCTGGGTCTCGGAGATCGACAGCGAGGAGGCCCGTGCCGGGATCGGGTTCTTCACCGGCCTGGCCCTGGAGGACAACACCTCCACCACCGGCGCCGTCAACTGGAACGAGATCGCCGTCATGGAGGCCGTCGCGGAGGAGGAGGCCGCCATGGCCATCCTCGGCAGCGCCAACCCCAAGGCCATCCTGGAGGCCAACCCCGACCTGGAGGGCAGGCTGGGCTCCTTCACCCTGCCCGGCCAGGACGGCGGGTACATGCCCTCCTTCGCGGGCGGCTCGCTGCTGTCGGTCTTCGAGGGCACCGGCCAGGAGGAGGCCGCCTGGCAGTACGTCCAGCACCTGACCGGCGAGGAGTTCGGCATGCGCTGGTCCGAGGAGACCGGCTTCTTCCCGGGCGTGGTCGACCGGGTCGACACCTTCTCCTCCTCCGCCGACCCCATCCTGGAGCCCTTCGCCGTCCAGCTCAACGAGGCCAGCCGGGGCGTGCCCGTCACCCCCGCCTGGACCCAGGTCGAGGCCGAGAAGGTCCTGGTCGGCATGCAGCAGGACATCCTCAACGGCGAGGCCACCGTGGACGAGGCCACCGAGAACGCGGCCGACGAGATCGAGCGCATCCTCAACGGGGGGTAGACACGTGCGAACACCGGTCGGGTTGGGCACCGCCGACAGCGAGCCGGGGCCCAAGGTCCGCAGCTCCGCCGAGCCGTCCTCGCGACGGCCCAGGCCGCGGCGGGCGCCGCTCCTGGGCCACCGCGGCCGCAGGGCGCTCCTGCCCTGGGTGCTGCTCGCCCCCGCGCTGACGGTCATCGGACTGCTGCTGTTGCTCCCGCTCGCCCGGATCGTGTGGCTGTCCTTCCGCGAGTACCAGCTGCGCAACCTCGTCTCGGGCGAGTCCGACTTCGTCGGGCTCGCCAACTACGCCGCCCTGCTCACCGACCCCTACCTGTGGCGGGTCGCCCTGCTCAACACGGTGGTCTTCGCCGTGGTCGCGGTGGTCACCACCATCGTCGTGGGCACGCTGGTGGCGCTGCTGCTGGCCACGCTGCGCCCGGTGCCCCGGATCATCGTGGTCTCCTGCATCATGGTCGCCTGGGCCATGCCCGCGGTCAGCGGAACCTACGTGTGGATCTGGATCTTCGACGTCGACAGCGGCGTCGTCTCCCAGGCCCTGGCCTCCCTGGGCCTGCTGGAGCCCTCCGGGCACAACTGGTTCGCCGACCGGCTGTTCTTCTACGCCATCGTCACGCTCAACGTGGTGCACGGGGGCTTCCCGTTCGTGGCGGTCACGGTCCTGGCCGGACTGCTCACGGTCCCCGCCGAACTGCACGAGGCGGCCCGCATCGACGGCGCGGGCGCCTGGAAGCGCTTCTGGCACGTCACCTTCCCGGTGCTGCGCCCGGTGTTCGCCGTGGTCACCGTGCTCTCCACCATCTGGGACTTCAAGGTGTTCGCGCAGATCTACCTCATGCCCGGCGGCGACGTGGGCGGCTCGGAGATGCTCAACCTCGGCGTGTGGTCCTACGTGCGCTCCTTCGGCCACAACGACTACGGCCTGGGCTCGGCCATCGCCGTGCTGCTCACCCTGCTGCTCCTGGTGATCACCGTGTTCTACCTGCGCGCGCTCTTCCGAGAGGACGAGCTCCGATGAGCGCGTCGGCCCCCGCCGCCCGCTCAGCGGGCGGGACCGTGGAGCCCCGCCACGAGCTTGTCGCGCACGCGGCGCCAGTCGACCGAGGCCAGCGAGCGCCGGTCCAGGTCCTCGCGCACCGCTCCCATGGTCCGCAGGTCGTACTCGCCCAGCGGACGCCCGTCGTCGTTGTCGCGGTTGACCAGGTTCTCGACGTAGGCGTGCAGCAGCCGTCCGCTGGGGTCGCGCAGGGCGTGCCGGACGGCGCGGTCCCGGAAGCGCGCGTCGTGGGGGATCCAGCTGATGACGACCTCGGTGGGGGAGGGTCCGGCAGAATCGCGCACGGTGCTACGCCACCGTCTCCGGCGACCCTGTCGACACGGCCATCACTCCCCCTCCGCCGGGGTGCGAAGGACGTCCCGCCCCGGACAGTGCAGGAGTCTAACGGCCCCGTCCGAGCCCGGAACAACCGGATTCGGCCCGGTCACCGCTGAGGAAGGAACGCCCGTGGTCACGCGCACAGAGGCACCCGCCGCCGGCCCCGACTGGGAGGGCCGCGTCCGCGACGCCCGCCGCAGGGGCGAGGTCCGCAGGACGGGACGGTTCCTGGCCAAGTCCGTCGGGGTGGCCGTCCTGCTGCTGTTCACGCTCTTCCCCGTCTACTTCATGCTCATCAGCGCGTTCTCGGACCGGGCCACCTCGGGGGCCGGGGCGCTGCTGCCCACCGGGCTGTCCCTGGACAACTTCGTCTACGTGCTCACCGAGGCCAGGTTCGGCCAGTACATGCTCAACTCGCTCACGGTCGCCTGCATCACCGTGGCCGGAGCGTGCGTACTGTCGCTGCTGGCCGCCGTGGCGGTGGCCCGCTTCCGGTTCCGCTTCCGCACCGCGGTGCTGGTGATGGTCCTCATCGTGCAGATGGTGCCGCTGGAGGCGCTGGTCATCCCGCTCTTCCTCCAGGTGCGCGACCTCCAGCTGCTCAACACCATGCTCGGCCTGGGCGTGGTCTACGTGGCGCTGTCCCTGCCGCTGGCGGTGTGGATGATGCGCGGCTTCGTGGCCGCGGTGCCCGTGGAGGTGGAGGAGGCCGCCTACATCGACGGGGCCTCCTGGGGCCAGATGTTCTGGCGGGTGCTGTTCCCGCTGGTGGCGCCCGGCCTGGTGGCCACGGCCATCTTCTCGTTCATCGTGGCGTGGAACGAGTTCGTGCTGGCGCTGACCTTCATGACCCAGAGCGAGAACTACACGGTGGCGGTCGGCCTGCGCCAGTTCTTCGGCCAGTACGCCAACGACTGGGGGCACGTGATGGCCGCCTCCACGCTCATCACCATCCCGGTCATGGTCTTCTTCGTCCTCGTGCAGCGCTTCCTGGTCTCCGGGCTCGTCCAGGGGGCCGTCAAGGGATGAGGGCGGGCCGGC
>NZ_QPFC01000394.1:0-1694 GCF_003427465.1 Nocardiopsis sp. TNDT3
CGCCGGAGCCGGGCTGGGCGACCATGGACACCCTGCCCACGCCCGAGCCCTGGGAGCGCACCGCCGCACCCGGGGCCGTGCGCACCCGGGACCGGCGCGCCGCCGAGACCACCGTCGGGGACGAACCCCTCCTGGTGGGCGCGGTGGCCGCCGCCCTGTACCGGCCCGAAGCACCGATCCACATCGCCCTGGCTCCCGAGCGGGCCGACCTGTGGCAGGCGGTGCAGCTGCGCTTCCTGTGGGGCATGCACCGGATGCTGCACGACGTGCTCACCCCGCCCCGCGCCATCCCCGCGGCCGGGTGGAGCTGGTCGTTCTCCACCTACGACCCGGTGCTGGGCACCCCGGACGGCCAGCACCTGGCCTTCGGCCCGCCGGTCGCCGACGCGCCCGGGCTCTTCCTGCGTCCCCCGGCCCCCGACTACCGCGCGGTCGCGGAGGGTCTCGTGTCGGTCCTGCGGGAGGAGGGCGGGGACGCGCTCGCCCGCCACCTGGCCGAACGCGGCGTCGCCGAGGCCCCGACCTTCGCCGACCGGCGCGCGCTGCTGCGCGACTGGCTCGACCCGCGGCCCCGGCGGTTCGACGACGTCCCCGTCCCCGAACGGCTGCCGGACGGGGACGCCGTGTACGGCGGTGCGCCCCTGCCCGACCTGCCCGAGGTCGAGGCCCCGGGGGAGGAGGAGACCGGTCCGTGGCCGCTCCCCGTATCCCGCGTCCCGGTGGGCCGCCCCGGCCTGGAGACGGACGCGGTCCCGGGTGTACCCGGCGGCCAGCGCTCCCTGAAGGGGATCACCGAGGAGGACGTGGAGCCCTCCTCCGCCGGGGCGGTCACCGGACGGCGCGGGGACGACCGAGCGGACCCCGCCGCGCACGGGGCCGAGGGAACCCGCGGAGGCGACGAGGCCCACCGGGAGCACGGGACGCGCGAGGGCGGTGAGCCGCACAGGGACAAGGAGGCCCACGGACAGAGCGGGAAGCGCGGGGGCGGTGAGACGGACGGGGACAACGAGGCGCTCTGGCCCGAACCCGCGTCCGAACGCCTGTTCGAGGAACCGGGGACCGACGACCCCGGCGACGCCCCGCCGCGCCCGCACCCGCGCATCGCACCCGCCCGGGGGCAGGCGGCCGCGGCCCCGGAGGGCGTCTCCGCGCGGTCCGGCGTCTTCGGGGCGCCCGAACCCCACCGCAGGCCGCGTCTGGTCCCGGACACCGGCGGCGAACCGGTCTCCGACCGGGCCTTCGAGCCCCGTGAGCCCGCATCCGGGGCCGAGGAGGCGGAGCGGAGCGGGTCGTGGTCCGCCGGTGCGCCGATGCCGGACGGACCGGAGGAGCAAACGTCCCGGGAGGGCGGATCGCGGACCCTCCGGAGCGGCCGGGAGACCCTCCGGTTCCTCGGCCGCGGCAGACGCGCCGTTCCGGAACCGGACGAGTCCGCGATCCGGGGCGGACCGCCAGGGGACGAGGCCGCGCCCGCCCGCGGAGCGCAGGAAGGCGGGGCTGGATCCGCGCCCGGATCCCCGGACAAGGCGTTCTCGGACGCGTCCGACCCACGGACCGGAGCCCTGCGCGAGGAGACCGCGGAGCCGTCACCGGCCCCGGCCCAGGACACCTTCGGAACGGGCGGGACGGTAAGCCTGGCCCGCGAGTCCGCACCGCCCCCCGAATCCCTCCACCAGCCCCCCGCTCCCACGGAC
>NZ_QPFC01000395.1:0-5504 GCF_003427465.1 Nocardiopsis sp. TNDT3
GCCCCACCGCGCCGATCCCACCGACCGGGCCGCGGTCTCAGATCCGGCCGAGCAGCTCGGCCTTCTTGGCGGAGAACTCCTCGTCGGTGAGCAGTCCCCTGGCGTGCAGTTCTCCTAGGCGCTCGATCTGCTGGAAGATCCACTCGTTGTCGGGTCGGCCGTCCGCCTTCCCCGCGGCGTCCAGGGCCTGCTGCGGGGAGGCCGCCCCGGCCCCCGGTCCGGCTCCGGGTCCGGCGCCCTCCCCCGCGTCCGGAGCCGCGGACCCCGCGGACAGGGCCCGCAGCTGGTCGGTCGAGCGCGCCGCCGCGTCCAGCCACCACCGCGGGTCCCTGAGCCTGGCGGCGACGCCGCGCCCCTCCCGGCCGCCGGCCCCCGACGCCTCCGCGGCCCACACGTGGGCGGTGACCGCCGCGGCCATGAGCAGGGTGTCGTAGCCCTCCGCCCCCTCCTCGGCGACGAGGGCGTGCAGGTCCTGCTTGGGTTTGCCGGTGTCCCTGCCGCCGGTGTCGGCGGTGACCAGGCGCATGTAGCCCCACTCCCAGCCGTCGGAGGGCGCCCAGTCCACCCCGGTGATCTCGGAGAGGTCGTACTCGCGGCGCTGCGCCCTGCGCTTGCGCCCGCTCGCCTCACCGCCGGACCAGACCAGGCGCACGGTGGAGCCGTCCAGGGTCGCGGTCCCCTCGGAGGTCTGGATGTGGAAGGGCAGCCGGGGCACCAGGCGGACGGCCGTGTCGGGGGCGGGCGGCCCGCTCTGCTCGGCGGCGAACCGGATCTGGTCGGCCAGGTACTCGGCGACCAGTTCGCCGCTGGCCTGGCCGGTGAGCCGGAAGGGCTGGGACTTCTCCTTGAGCATCGCGCCGACCGCCGCGTAGGGGTCGGTCCGCTCGTGCAGGCGCAGCTGCAGCAGCCAGCCCTTCCTGGGGCCCGCGCCGGGCTGGAAGTCGACCTCGGCGATCGCGGCCACGGGGAGTTCGAGCTGGCCGATCCGTTTGAGCAGGGGGTCCTTGAACCAGCCCTGGGCCTCGTACCTGATCGCGACCGTCTCACCGTCGAACCGCCACACGGCCTGGTTGCCGCGCAAGTCGTCCATGGCACCCACTTTCCCTTTCCCGTCCCTCACCCCTGCTTAGCAGAAGGCCCTCTCCCGCACGAGAGAGGGCCGGGGCCGGAAGCGGCCGGGGGAGGCGCCTCAGGCCCGGGCGGCCTGCGCCGTGCGCGAGTCCGAGCCGAGTCCGGGCGGGCTGGTGATGAACCCGGCGCCCCACGACATGTGCATGGTGGCCAGCGCGAGCGGGATCATCGGCAGGCTGGCGGCGGGAAGGCCGCGGCCGAGCGGCACCGACGCGGCGGTGACCAGGACCAGGTAGGCGGCCGGGACCAGGAACAGCGGCCAGAGGAAGAAGCCGCCGACCAGCCCGGCGACCACACCCGCCAGGGCGACGGGCGGGGCCAGGTAGCGCAGGTTGATGGTGCCCTTGTGCTGGCGGGAGACCACCCTGCGCCAGCGGCCGTAGTGGAAGTACTGCTTGGCGAGCAGGCGCACGTTGCGCCGGGGGCGGTAGGAGACCCGCATGCGCGGCTGGAACCACACCGTGCCGCCGGTGGTGCGGATGCGGTGGTTCATCTCCCAGTCCTGGGCCCGCAGGAAGGCCTCGTCGTAGCCGCCGACCCGCTCCAGCGCCGAGCGCCGGAAGACGCCCAGGTACACGGTGTCGGCCGGACCGCCCTCGCCGCCGGTGTGGAAGCGCGCGTTGCCCACGCCCACCTTGGAGGTCATGGCGGCGGCGACCGCCTTCTCCCAGGGGGTCGTGCCCTCGGCGGCCATGATCCCGCCGACGTTGTCGGCGCCGGTCTCGCGGAGCGTCTCCACGGCCACCCGCAGGTAGTCCGAGGGCATCATGGCGTGCCCGTCGATGCGGGCGACGATGTCGTGCGAGGAGGCCCCGATGGCGGCGTTGAGCCCGGAGGGGGTCCTTCCCGTCGGGTTGTCCACCACCTTCACGCGCGGGTCGGCGGCGGCGATCCCGTCGGCGACCTCGCGGGTGCGGTCCGAGGAGGGCCCGACCCCGAGCACGACCTCCAGATCGCCCGGGTAGTCCTGGGCGAGGACGTGCTCCACCGCGGCGGCGAGGTGGCGCTCTTCGTTGAGTACGGGCATGACGACGGAGACAGGCGGCCAGGACACGGGCACTTCCCAGGGTCAAGACGTGTCGGGACTGCGTAGGAGCGTGTCGTACGCGCGTCAACGGTACTGCACACCCGTCGCGGTCCCGGCCCGGCGGAGCCCGCCGGGCCGGGGTCGCGGTGTCTCAGCCCTGGTTCTTGACGGGCCTGCCCTCGGCGTCCTTGAAGGAGCCGACGATGATCATGATCAGGTCGATGAGCGTCCACACGCCGGCGCCGCCGCAGGTGAGGATCATCAGGACGCCGGTGCCGATCTTGCCCGTGTAGAAGCGGTGGACGCCGATCGTGCCCAGGAACAGGCAGAGCAGGAGGGCCACGAGCCAGCTCCTGCTGGAGACGGCCTCGGGGTAGGGGTGGGTCACTGGAACTCCGTGCTGCGAGAGGGATGTGGTGAGGGGGGACGGCGCGCTGCGGGCGCCCCCGTGCGGGCCCTCGCCGGACACGGCGGGGTCCCGTTCGGCCGCGGGCCGGGTCCGGCGTGGCCGCGCCAGGACATTGTCACCGCATCGGACCGCGATTTCGGTCACGTGGCGGTACCGGATACGGCTCAGGATGACACCGCCCGCACGGAACCCCCGCGCAGTTCACGGCGTCATAACAAGGAGAGGGCCAGGCAAAGAGGAGGACAACACGCCGGGGGTTGACATCCCGCGCGCTTCGGCGAATCGGGTGACAACCTAGAGATAAGGACACCGTTGACCGGTTGGGACGGGGACGCCGATGAGCGATGACAGAGCGGGACGGCAGGGACCCGCGGAGGAGTTCCGCCGCCAGCGCTCACAGCCCCTCCCGCCCGAACGCTCCCCGAGGTCCGGCCGGGTGACCGTGCCCAGCGCCGCCACCCGTCGGCGCCGTACCGGCCTGCTGGTGATGAGCGCGCTGTCGACGCTGGTCCTGCTCGCCTCGGGCACCTCGTGGGCGCTCACCGGGTGGATGTCGGGGACCCTGAACCGGTTCGACGTGTTCGGCGGCCTGTCCGAGGAGGGGCGCCCCGAGCAGACCGGCGGCCTGACCTTCCTGGTGATCGGCTCCGACAACCGCGACGAGATGAGCGCGGAGGCCCAGGAGGACCTGAGCGTGGGCTCCACCCCGGGCCAGCGCTCCGACAGCATGATGCTGGTGCGGCTCAACCACGACCGCGACCACCTCACCGTCGTCGGCATCCCCCGGGACCTGTGGGTGGACGTCCCCGGCCAGGGTCCCGACAAGATCAACGCCGCCTACGCCCACGGCGGCCCCCAGCTGGCCGTGCGGACCGTGGAGTCGGTGACCGACGTGCGCGTCGACCACTACGTCGAGGTGGACTTCAACGGCTTCGTGGACGTGGTGGACGCCCTGGGCGGCATCGAGGTGTGCCTGCCCGAGGCGATCCACGACCCCAAGGCCCAGCTGGACATGGAGGCGGGCACGCACCGGGTGGACGGGGCCGAGGCCCTGGCCTTCTCCCGCACCCGCGCCACCTCGCGCGGCGACCTGGACCGGATCGAGCGCCAGCAGCAGGTCCTGTCCGCGATGCTCGACCAGGCGATGAGCACCGAGACGCTCTCCGACCCGGCCAAGCTGACCGACTTCCTGGACAGCGCCCTGTCGTCGGTGACCGTGGACCAGGGGCTGGACACCAGCACCATCAACGAGCTCGCGTACCAGATGCGCGACATCGACCTGGGCGAGGTCACCTTCACCCAGGTGCCCATCGCCGACATGGAGTACTGGACGCCGCGCGGCGACGTCGCCGTGCTGTGGGACGAGCCCGCCGCCCGGGAGCTGTTCGCCGCGGTCCGGGCCGACCGGCCCGTGGACGGCTCCGGGGAGGAGGAGCGGGCCGGGTCCGAGCCGGAGCCCGGCGGCATCCGGGTCCAGGTGTTCAACGGGATCGGCACCGCGGGCCTGGGCGCGCAGCTGGACGCCGAGCTGGCCGCGGCCGGGTTCCAGGTGACCTCCCCGGCGCGGAACTGGAGCAGCCTCGACGTCGCCACCACCCAGGTGCGCCACGGTCCCGACGACGCGGCAGCGGCCGAGTACGTGGCCGGGATGATGCCGGGCTCGCAGACGGTCGAGGACGACGCACTGGACGGTGGGCTCCAGATCGTGATCGGGTTCGACTACACGGCGTTCGAGGCCCCGCAGACCGCGGACGCCACCCCGCGGGAGGAGCCCTCGGCCGCGGAGGGGACCGGTTCGGTCTCGACCGCGCGGGAGAACGTCTGCGGGTGACGCGAGGGAAGGAATCACCGTGCTGCACCATCTGGTAGGCCTGCTCGGCGGCGTCGCCCTGGCCCCCGTGCTGTGGGTCGCCGCGGCCTGGTCGTCCGGCCTGCTCCCCCGGTTCGCCGAGGGGGAGGTGACCGTGGCGACGGTGTCGTCGGCGGTGGTGCTGGGGCTGCTGGGGGCGGTGTGCGCCTACCTGGTGGCGTCCCGGCTGTCGCCGCTGGTGGCCGGTGCCAGCGGGGCCCTGCTCACGGCGCTGAGCCTGTGGCCGGTCGCGCACCCGGCGTCCATGGGGGCGGCGCTGTCCTGGCTGAACGAGGACAGCTTCCTCTACCCCTCGGGCGCGGGTCTGGCCGTGGCGCTGCCGCTGGGAACGCTGCTGCTGTTCTCCGCGGCGATGCCCCTCCGCTGGCGTGCCGCGAACGACGGGGCCCCGCCCTCCGGGCGCCGGTTCGTGGCCCGCGCCAGCCGGGAGGAGTACCGGCGCGGGGCGGTCGGTGACACCGTTCCGGACGCGGTCCCCGGCGTCCCGGACCCGGCGTGGCCCGCCGACGACCCCGCCGCTGACCCCGGTGCCGGGTTCGTTGACGGTCCCGACGGCTTCGAGGACGACCCGGACAAGACGACCACGCCCTTCCGCCGCGGGGAGGACGGCTCCGGGTGGACACCCCTGGACCGGGGCGGGCGCGGGCCGAGATTCGGTCGCCGACGCTGAACACGCCCCTGTGGCCGATACGCCGGACCCACCGGTAACCTGAGCGCCTGACTGTTCACGCGGCGTTCGGTCGTGCGCCACGCCCCGGCGCGTAAGGTGATGCATCGCGCCCCGGGCACACCCGTAGGCTGAACAATGTCCGTTTTCTGCCCTCAAGCAGGGTGTTGACCGCCTCCAGCGGGCACAACCAGCGAAACGGGAGCGGACGAAAGCGAGGAAGGACACCACCAGTGGTCGAAGCGGACCGTATGCGCGTCTCCGTCATCGGTACCGGGTACCTGGGTGCCACCACCGCGGCCTGCCTGGCCGAGATGGGGTTCGAGGTCCTGGGACTCGACGTCGACGAGGCCAAGATCGACATGCTCCGCTCCGGCAGGGTCCCCTTCTTCGAGCCCGG
>NZ_QPFC01000036.1:0-4036 GCF_003427465.1 Nocardiopsis sp. TNDT3
CCGAGGGCGGCCGGGCCGTCTCCGACGCCACCCTCGACCTGATGGTGTCCTTCTACCCGCGGCACGTGTCCGGGCTGGCCCGGAAGTTCTCCATGGCGATCCTGGACGAGTCGCTCATCGAGACCTTCCGCTACGAGCCGCCCAGCAGGGCGTGGCGGCGGGCGGCGGACCTGGCGCTGAGGCTGCGGGCCCTGGTGGTGCGCCGGATGAAGCCGCGCGAGGAGCCGCTGTGGGCGGAGGACAACCCGAACATCCGCAGCTACCCGAAGGGGTACGACGTCAACCGGATCGGCACCTTCCCGGCGGGCTGCCCCGTGGCGCACGACGTGGACCCGGTGGGGCACGAGGAGCTGTACGGCGACGGCGGCGGGGAGGGCGGCGCGGCTCCCGAGGGCCGGGAGGCCCCGAGGACGGCACGATCCGCCGCGGCGCCGGAGGCCACGACGTCCGCGGACGGGCGCGTGTGACCGCCGCGGCCGACTCCGCGGCGTCCGGGGGCACCGGGCCCGGGGGCGCCGCGGTGGGAGGGGCCGCTCCGGAGGCCGCCGCCCGGAGCACGGTCGGCGGGCCGGGCGCTCCGCTGCCCCGTTCCGTGCACGCCTGGTACGGCAGCGGCGCGGTGGCCACGGGGATCTTCAACACGGTGCCCGGGCTGCTGCTCCTCATCTACCTGACCGACACGCTCGCGGTGAGCCCCGCCCTGGCCGGGGCGGTGGTGCTCCTGCCCAAGGTGGTCGACCTTCTGGTCAGTCCGTATATCGGGATCTGGTCGGATAGGACGCGTTCGCCGTGGGGGCCGCGGCGCCCGTGGATGCTGGCGGGGGCGCTGACCCTGCCGGTGCTGTTCGCCGCGATGTTCGCCGGGCCGCCGCTGGAGGGCGGCTCCGCCGCGGTGTACGTGGCGGCCGTGTTCGTGGCCGCCGCGCTGGCCTCGTCGGTGTTCCAGGTGCCGCACACGGCCATGCCCGGGGAGATCACCTCCGACTACCACGAGCGGTCCACGTTCAACACGTGGCGGACCGCGTTCGTCGGGCTCGCCCTGATGCTGGGCGGCGCCTTGGCGCCGGTCGTCCAGTCGGCCCCCGCGGACCCCGTGGCCGGGTACCGGCTGATGGGCCTGCTCATGGGCTGCGTGGTGCTGGTGTCGATGCTGGGCTCGGTGGTGGGCACGCGCCGGGCGCCGCGCCCGGTGTTCGCGCACCGCACGGAGGGTCTGGCGGCCCAGCTGCGGGTGGCCTTCGCCCACCGGCACTTCCGGGTGCTCTTCCCCGCCAACCTCCTGATGGCCACGGCGGGCGGCACCATGGTCGCGGGCGTGCCGTACGTGACGGCCAACGTCATGGGCGAGCCGGGCTACACGAGCGTGCTCATGGTGTGCGTGCTGGTGCCGCTGATCGCTTCGGCCCCGCTGTGGCGGTGGCTGTCCCTGCGGGTGGACAAGCGCCGCGCCGCCGGGTACGCGGCGGCGGTGTTCGCCCTGGGCGGTCTGGGTCTGCTGCTCATCCCGATCTGGGGCCTCCCCGGCGCCGTGCTGTCCTCCGTGCTGGTGGGCGTGGGCCTGTCGGGGACGACGCTGCTGCCGTGGTCGATGCTGGCCGACTGCCTGGCCACCGCCGACGCCTCCGGGCGGCGGCAGGGCGGCGTGCTCTCGGGCGTGTGGACCGCCGGGGAGGCCATGGCGCAGTCGGTGGGAACCGGGCTGCTGTCGCTGGCCCTGGCGGTGAGCGGCTACGTGGAGTCCGGGGCCGGGGAGGCGGTCCGGCAGAGCGACGAGGCGCTGCGCGGCATGCTGGTCGGCAGCACGCTGGTGCCCGCCGCGGTGATGCTGTGCTGCCTGGTGCCGCTGGCGTTCTACCGGCTGACCGCCGAGGAGGCGGGCCCGCGCTGACCGGCGGCGCGGCTGGCGCGGCGCCCGGGGCCCCGCCTCAGCGGCCCAGGCGGCGCCACAGCGGGCGCGGGAGCAGCCGCATGCCCGCGAAGATCGGCTGGAGCACGCGCGGCGCCCACACGGTGGTGGCCCCCGAGCGCAGTCCGGCCGACACCGCGTCCGCGACCTGTCCCGGCGTCGCCGGGAAGGGGGCGGGCGCCACGTGCGCCGACATCCGCGTCGGCACGTAGCCCGGCCGCACCACCAGCACCCGCGCGCCGGACCCGTGCAGGGAGTCGGCCAGGCCCTGCGCGAAGCCGTCCAGGCCCGCCTTGGCCGACCCGTACACGAAGTTGAACCTGCGCACCCGCACCCCCGCCACGGAGGAGAGCACCACGAGCGTCCCGTGGCCCTGCTCGCGCAGGCGGGCGGCCACGGCCAGGTCGGCGGACACGTGCCCGGTGTAGTTGACGGCGGCGGCGCGGGCGGCGGCGGCCGGGTCGGCCTCGTACCCGGACTGCTCGCCCAGCACCCCGAACGCGTCCACCACCACGTCCAGGTCGCCCACCAGCTCCACCGCGGCCGCCACGGTACCGGTGTGGGTGTCGGGCAGACCGGCGTCGAAGTCCACCGAGTGCGTCCGCGCCCCGAGAGCGGTGAGCGCGCCCGGCGGCGAGGACACCCCGCCCCGGGCGGCCAGCACCACCTCGCGGGCGCCCTCGCGGACCAGCCGTTCGACGATGGCCAGGCCGATCTCGCTGCGGCCGCCGAGCAGCAGCACGCTCCGCACCGCTCCCACCGAGTCGCGCACGGCTGTCCCTGCCTTTCCGGAGTGTGCGTCCCCGGCTGCCGGGGACGGCCGTCATCGTGCCACCGAAGGGCCGTGCTGTCACAGCAGCCGCAGTCGGCGGGCCAGGTCCGAGACCAGGACCCCGTCCGGGTCGGCCCGCCCGCGCACCCGGCGCCACGCGGGCAGGCCGGGGTACATGGCGTGCACGGCCTCGGGGCTGGCCCGGCTGTCCTTGGCCAGGTACAGGCGGCCCCCCGCGTCGGCCACGCGCTCGTCGAAGCGGTGCAGCAGGGGGCCGAGACCGGGCAGGTCGGCGGGCAGGTCCACGGCCAGCGACCACCCCGGCCGGGGGAAGGAGAGCGGTCCCGGTGTGGGCCGCCCCATCCGCTTGAGGACCGCCAGGAACGAGGGCGCGCGCGTGCGCGACAGCTCCCCGGCGATCCACTCCAGGACGTCCTGCGCGCCGAAGGGCACCACGAACTGGTACTGCACGGCGCCGTGCCTGCCGTACAGCCGGTTCCACCCGTCGAGCGCGTCCAGCGGGTGGAAGTAGCCGCCCACCGGCTGGATCCGGCCGCGCCGCCTCCTGGGCGCCCGGCCGTGTTCGAGGGCGTTGAACGCGCCGACGGTCCACCGGTTCAGGGTCGCCGCCGGCGGGGTCAGGGGCGGCACGGGCAGGCTCGTGTTCCGGTACCGCAGCGGGTCGCGGCGCAGCGGTTCCGGGAGGTCGCCGGTCTCGGCGTGGTGGGCGCGGGTGACCACGCCCCGGCCCAGACCGTCCCCGCGGGCGAACAGGTCCAGCCAGGCCACCGAGTACCGGTGGCCGGGGCGCGCCATCAGCTCCAAGGTGGCCTCCAGGTCCGGCGTCCGGTCGGTGTCCACCCGCATGTACGCGGTCCGGACGGGGAGCACGCCCAGGGTGGCCTCGGTGACCACCCCGGTCAGGCCCATGCCGCCGACGGTCGCCCAGAACAGGTCGGGGTCGCCGCCGGGTTCCGGTCCCAGGCGGCGCGTGCGCCCGTCCGGGGTGACCAGGGTGAGGGAGCGCAGGTGCGCGCCCAGGGAGGAGTCGGTGTGGTGGTTCTTGCCGTGGACGTCGGCGGCGACCGCACCGCCCAGGGTGACGCGGCGGGTCCCGGGGGTGACGGGGACGAAGAGGCCGCGGGGCAGCAGGTGCGCGAGCAGGGCGTCCACGCTGGTGCCCGCGGGGGCGGTGACCTCGCCGCGTTCGGCGTCCACGCGCACGGGGCCGGTGAGCCCGGTGCAGTCCAGCACCAGGCCCCCGGCGTCCTGGGCGGCGTCGCCGTAGGAGCGCCCGAGTCCGCGCGGCAGCGCCCCGCGCTCCCCCGCCCGGGCGAGCGCCTCGGCGACCTGGGCGG
>NZ_QPFC01000396.1:0-7395 GCF_003427465.1 Nocardiopsis sp. TNDT3
CTCCCCCGCGCGCCGTACCCGCCCTGCGGGCGCCGCACGCGCCCGCGTTCCTCGGGCGCGGGTAAGCGAAACGTCACGATTGGGTATCCGCATGCTCTAGGTTGGGCGGGTACACAGGAACTTCCCGACATCGACGACAAGAGGGGGCCCTTCGTCGTGAGCCTGCCCCAATGGATCACGGTCGGCGTCACCGTCATGGTCGCGGTGCTGCTGGTCTTCGCCGTGCGCTGGGTGCTCAAGCACAAGCTGGGCAAAGCCTGGCGGGTGTCCCAGCACGTGGTCCACCGCACGACCTACACCAGTTACGGCGCTGCCGCGGTGGTCGGCGCGAACCTGTCGCTGCCCAGCCCCGCCAACGTGGACTGGGGCACGTACCAGGCCATCGACCACGCGATGAGCATCCTCATGATCGCGACGCTGACGGGCCTGGGCGTCAGCCTGGCCTACGCGGTCACGGACATGGTGCTGGCCCGGCTGTCGGTCGCCAACGGCGACGCCGACCGCAAGGCGCGGCGCATCCAGACCCAGGTGCGGCTGCTGCGCCGGGTGATCACCTCGATCATCGTGGTGCTGGCGGTCGCCGCCATCCTGTTCACCTTCGACGAGGTCCGCGCGCTCGGCGCCGGGCTGCTGGCCTCCGCCGGCATCATCGGCATCGTGGCCGGTGTGGCGGCCCAGTCCACACTGGCCAACCTGTTCGCCGGACTCCAGCTGGCCTTCAGCGACGCCCTGCGCATCGGCGACGTGGTCGTGGTCGAGGGCGAGTGGGGCCGGGTCGAGGAGCTGAGCCTGGTCAACGTCACCATCAAGATCTGGGACGAGCGCCGCCTGGTGGTCCCGGTCGCCAACTTCACCACGACCAGCTTCGAGAACTGGACCAAGCAGGGCACGGCGATCACCGCCAAGGTGGTGTTCCCGCTGGACTGGGAGGTGCCGATCGAGGAGATGCGCGAGGAGACCGGGCGCCTGATCACCCGCAGCGAGCACTGGGACGGGCGCAGCTGGTCCTGCCAGGTCGTGGACATCGCCCCGAGCGGCGAGGTGCTGGTGCGGGTGGTGGCCACCGCCGCCGACACCGGGCACCAGTGGGACATCGCCTGCGAGATCCGCGAGCACCTCATCGGCTGGCTGGTCGAGAACTACCCCGAGTCCCTGCCGCGCCACCGCGCCCAGTTCCTGGCCTCCGAGGACGCGGACGAGGCCGCCTACGCCGCCCAGTTCCCCACCTCGGCGTTCCGGCGCCACGAGCCCAACGGCGTCAGCGGCCCGCCCGGGGGCGACCCCGGCGAGGCCTGAGCCCGACCGGTCCACACACGCGACGGCGCCCGGAGCGGAAGATCCGCTCCGGGCGCCGTGGTGTCGCGGCGGGCGGGTCCGTGGGCTCCCCGCTCCGGCCCTCCCGCCGGTCCCTTTCAGGAGGAGGGGCCCTGGAGGATGATGTCGGTGCCCTCGACGGTGACCTCGAACGGCTCCAGCGGCTCCTGGGCCGGGCCCGTCAGCGCCTCCCCGGTGGAGATGTCGAACTCGCTGCCGTGGCACAGGCACCGGATGACCTCGTCCACCTCCTGGACGGTGCAGCCCGCGTGCGTGCACGAGGCACCGAAGGCCCGGTACCGGCCCGCCTCGGGCTGGGTCACGACCAGTTTGCTGTTGCTGAAGACCGCTCCCGCGCCCTCGGGGACGTCGGTGGTCTGGCCGACCACCTGGCCGTACCGGACCTCCTGCGGCTTGGGCTCCTGTCCGCCGCAGGCGCTCACGGCCGTGACGGCCGCGGCCGTACCCGCCGTCCCGAGCAGTCGGCGCCTGCTCATCCCGCACCCGCACGTCCTCTTACCGGCCACGACGAAACGCTCCTCACCTGCGCCGAAATATCACTACACAATGTAGTAGGTACGGCGGGGTGGCCGGGTTCCGGGGTGTGCGCGAGAGCCCTCAGGCCCGCGGCGGATACGGGTGCGCCGTCGGGGGCTGCGGGCCCGCCGCGGCCACGTCGAGCACCACGGTGCCAGCGATCCGGTCGTGCAGTCCCTGCCGGTTGGGCCGGTTCCAGGCGGCCATCCCGCCGGTGAGCAGCGCCGTCACCGCCACCAGGAACCACCAGAACCAGACGGCGCTGAAGAACAGGAAGAACAGCAGGAAGGGCAGGGCCAGCAGCGCGGCGCGCACCGTCAGGGCGGCGAGCGGCAGGGCGCCCAGGCTGCCGTTCCCGGCCTGGGGCGCGACCCTGAGTCCCACGCGGCGCTTGCCCAGCGTCTGCTGCCAGCGGGAGAGGGCGAGGGTCTCATAGCCCGCGTAGAGCAGGAAGAAGGTCACCGACAGGAAGAGCGGGTACCGGTCGCCGATACCGGTGGTGTCGCCGGAGCCGACCGCCTGGACGCCCACCCAGGCCAGGGAGAGCACGAGCGCCAGCAGCAGTGCGGGCAGGGCGACCAGGAGCAGGTCGATGCCGCGCGCGTACGCCCGCGTACGCCAGGCGGCCAGGGGGTAGAGCCGCTCCACGGGTTCGGCGCCCGGGGCGGCGTCCGGTGCGCCGAAGCGCGTGTCCCCGTGCAGGCCGTCGTGTGCGCCGGCGGGCTCCCCGTGCCCGGGGCGGGACGGGAGCCGCTGGGTTTCCGGAGGCGTCGGCCCGCCGCGGTCCGGTCGGGGAGGGACGTTCATGGGCGGGCCAACCTCCAGGGCGGTTCGTCGGAGTCGCGCGGGGGCCGGGCGCGGACGCGGCGCCCGGGGCGGGGTCCGCCGGGCGGGACGCGGATACGTTCGACTCTACTCAGGTGAGACATGTGTCGCGAACCCGCCAACCCGACGTGGCCACGGGCAGCGCGGCGCCCCGCCCCGCGGGGACCGGGACGGGGCGCGGCGGTGCCGTCGGGCGCGGGCTCAGAGCATCTTGGCCAGGAAACGCCCGGTGTAGGACTCGGCCACCGCGGCGACCTCCTCCGGGGTTCCCTGCGCGACCACGGTGCCGCCGCCGGAGCCGCCCTCGGGGCCCATGTCGATGACGTGGTCGGCCGTCTTGATGACGTCGAGGTTGTGCTCGATGACGATCACCGTGTTGCCGGTGTCGGTCAGGCGGTTGAGCACGCCCAGCAGCTTGCGGATGTCCTCGAAGTGCAGGCCGGTCGTGGGCTCGTCGAGCACGTACACCGTCCGCCCGGTGGAGCGGCGCTGGAGTTCGGCGGCGAGCTTGACCCGCTGCGCCTCACCGCCCGACAGCGTCGTGGCGGGCTGGCCCAGCCGCACGTAGCCCAGGCCGACGTCGGCCAGGGTCTGGAGGTGGCGGCGGATGGCGTTGATCGGCTCGAAGAACTCCAGGGCCTCCGAGATCGGCATGTTGAGGACCTCGGAGATGTTCTTGCCCTTGTAGCGGACCTGGAGGGTCTCCCGGTTGTACCGGGCGCCGTGGCACACCTCGCAGGGCACGTAGACGTCGGACAGGAACTGCATCTCGATCTTGAGCGTGCCGTCGCCGGAGCAGGCCTCGCAGCGGCCGCCCTTGACGTTGAAGGAGAACCGGCCCGGCTGGTAGCCGCGCGTCTTGGCGTCGGTGGTCTGCGCGAACAGCTTGCGGATGTGGTCGAAGACCCCCGAGTAGGTGGCCGGGTTGGAGCGCGGGGTCCGCCCGATGGGGCTCTGGTCCACGTGCACGACCTTGTCGACCTTGTTCATGCCGTTGACCCGCAGGTGGCGGCCGGGCACGTCGCGCGCCCCGTTGAGCTCCTTGGCCAGCGCCTTGTAGAGGATCTCGTTGACCAGGGTGGACTTGCCCGAGCCGGACACGCCGGTGACGGCGGTGAACACGCCCAGCGGGAAGGCGACGTCGACCCCGTGGAGGTTGTTCTCGCGCGCTCCCCGGACCACCAGCTCGTGCCCCCGGGTGAGGGGGCGGCGCTCCACGGGCACCTCGATGCCGCGCTTGCCGGACAGGTACTCGCCGGTGAGGGAGTCCTCGGAGGTGAGCAGCTCGTCCACGATCCCCGAGACCACGACGTGGCCGCCGTGCTCACCCGCGCCGGGGCCGATGTCCACGACCCAGTCGGCGGCGCGGATGGTGTCCTCGTCGTGCTCCACGACGATGAGCGTGTTGCCGATGTCGCGCAGGCGCTGGAGGGTCTCCAGCAGGCGCGCGTTGTCGCGCTGGTGCAGGCCGATGGAGGGCTCGTCCAGCACGTACAGCACGCCCACCAGGCCGGAGCCGATCTGGGTGGCCAGGCGGATGCGCTGGGCCTCCCCGCCCGAGAGCGAGCCCGAGGAGCGCGCCAGGCTCAGGTAGTCCAGGCCGACGTCGAGCAGGAAGCCGAGCCGGGCGTTGATCTCCTTGAGCACCTGGGCCGCGATGACCGCGTCGCGCTCGGAGAGCGTGAGCCCGGCCAGGAAGGCCGCGCTGTCGCTGAGCGGCATCTGGGCCACCTCGGCGATGGACTTGCCGCCCACGGTCACCGCGAGCACGACCGGCTTGAGGCGGGTGCCCTCGCAGGTCGGGCAGGGCACGGTGCGCATGTACCCCTCCAGCCGTTCGCGGCCGTAGTCGCTCTCGGTCTCGGAGTGGCGGCGCTTGACCCAGGGGATGACGCCCTCGAACTCGGTGTAGTAGGAGCGGTTGCGCCCGTACCTGTTGCGGTAGCTGACGTGGACCTGGGTGTCGTGCCCCTCCAGCAGGGCCTTGCGCGCGCGGCGCGGCAGCCGCTCCCAGGGGGTGTCCAGGTCGAAGCCGATCGCCTCGCCCACCGCCTTGAGGATGCGCTCCCAGTAGCCGCTGTTGGGCCCGCCGGACCAGGGGCCGATGGCGCCCTCGGCCAGCGTCTTCTCGGGGTCGGGGACTAGGAGTTCGGGGTCGACCTCCATGCGGGTGCCCAGGCCCGAGCACTCGGCGCAGGCGCCGTAGGGGGCGTTGAAGGAGAAGGAGCGCGGTTCGAGCTGTTCGAAGGACAGGTCGTCGTAGGGGCAGTACAGGTGCTCGGAGAAGACCTTCTCGCGGTCGGGGTCCCCGGCCTCCACGTCCACGAAGTCCAGGATGATGGTGCCCCCGGCCAGCTTGAGCGCCGTCTCCACCGAGTCGGTCAGGCGCCCGCGGGAGGAGGGCTTGACGCTGAGGCGGTCCACGACCACGGCGATGTCGTGCTTGTCGTAGCGGCCCAGCTTGGGCGCCTCGTCCAGGCGCACGGCCTGCCCGTCCACCACCGCGCGGGTGTAGCCCTTGGACTGCAGGTCCTTGAACAGCTCGACGTACTCGCCCTTGCGTCCGCGCACGACGGGGGCGAGCACCTGGAAGCGGGTGCCCTCCTCCATCTCCAGGACGCGGTCCACGATCTGCTGCGGGGTCTGGCGGGCGATCTCGCGGCGGCACTCGGGACAGTGCGGGACGCCGACGCGCGCCCACAGCAGCCGCAGGTAGTCGTAGACCTCGGTGATGGTGCCGACTGTGGAGCGGGGGTTGCGGCTGGTGGACTTCTGGTCGATGGACACCGCCGGGGACAGGCCCTCGATGAAGTCCACGTCCGGCTTGTCCATCTGCCCCAGGAACTGGCGGGCGTAGGCCGACAGCGACTCCACGTAGCGCCGCTGGCCCTCGGCGAAGATCGTGTCGAAGGCCAGCGACGACTTGCCCGAACCGGACAGGCCGGTGAACACGATCATGGAGTCGCGCGGCAGGTCCAGCGAGACGTCCTTGAGGTTGTGCTCCCGGGCTCCCCGGACTACCAGTTGTTCGACCATCGAGTGAGACATCCTTCGGCTCTGGCGCACAGGACGCGGACCCCGTCGCGTGACGTCGGCTGACCCGTGTGGAACTTCGCGTGCGGCGGTCGGGACCTCCCGGAGACCGCCCGGGCCCCGGAGACGGGCCGCTGAGGAGAGGGGGGAGGACGCTCGCCTCTCCCGCCCGTCCAGCCTAACGACCGCCGACGACGGTTTCTTCCACCTCGCAGAACAAGGTGGCACCCCGGCGCCGGAGCGCTCAGGGTGCCACCACTATAGACGAACAGCTGTTCGAATCCGGCCGTTTCCCGGAATGTCCTCGACGCGCCCGCGGGCCCGCCGTCCGCTCAGGAGCGGTCCGCCGGGGAGTCGACGGAGGGGTCGCGCTCGGTCTTGAGCTCGGGGTTCTTGCGCTCGTCGGCGCGGGACTTGATCAGGCTGCCGACGATGGTGATGGTCATGATGCCCAGGATGACGGTCAGCGACAGGCCGATGCCGACCTCGGGCACGTGCACGCCGTTCTCGTGCAGGGCGTGCAGGATCATCTTGACGCCGATGAAGACCATGATCGCCGACAGGCCCCAGCTGATGTAGGCCAGGCGGTCCATCAGACCGGCCAGCAGGAAGTACAGCTGGCGCAGGCCCAGCAGGGCGAAGGCGTTGGCGGTGAAGACGATGTAGGCGTCCTGGGTCAGACCGAAGATCGCCGGGATGGAGTCGACGGCGAAGACCAGGTCGATCATGCCGATCGCGACGATGACCAGCAGCATCGGCGTGATGTGGCGGCGGCCGTCGAGCTTCACGGTGAGGTGGGCGCCGTGGTAGTCGTCGGTCACCGGCCAGAAGCGCTTGAGGAGGCGGACCACCGGGGTCTGGGTGAAGTCCTTCTCCTCCTCGTCGCCCTTCATGTGGTCGCGGACGATCTTGTAACCGGTGTAGATCAGGAAGGCGCCGAAGAGGTAGAAGACCTCGCTCCAGGCGTTGATGACCTGGGCGCCCAGGACGATGAAGATGCCGCGCATGACCAGCGCGATGACGATGCCGACGAGCAGGACCTCGTGCTGGTACTTCTTGGGCACCGCGAAGGAGCCCATCAGGAGGTAGAACACGAAGAGGTTGTCGATGCTCAGGCTCTTCTCGGTGACGAACCCGGCGAAGTACTCGGCGCCCGCGCCGCCTCCGCCGAAGTACCAGACACCGAAGCCGAAGATGATGGCGATGCCGATGTAGAAGGCCGCCCACCAGGCGGCCTGCTTCATGCCGAACTCCTGGGGCCCCTTCGTCTTGCTCCAGGGATGGTCGACGATGATGAGGTCGATCACCAGGATGGCGACCATGGCGCCGATCGTGGCGACCCACACCCACAAGGGAACGTTCACGGAAAGTCTCTCCTCCGGTCAGTGCGCGCGGGCTGTGTGCACGCACGTCGAACCACCGGAGGTCTCTCCCGCTCGCAGCGAAGCGCTGCGAACCGGCGGCACCGGGAGGACGACTCTGTCCGCCGTGATGACGACACCGCCGCGACAGGGATACTCCCCTCACGTGTCAGGCCAGGATACCGGTGCCACACCGTGGGCGGCACACACCGGACCGTAGTCCAGGATGACATCTCCACCCCCGCGAGGTGAAGTCCCGGTGGAGGTGGCATCGACCGCACCCCGGGGACAGGTCCACCCAACCCCGGGGCCATCCCGCCCCCCG